>DATMKC010000372.1:0-2737 GCA_035553555.1 Egibacteraceae bacterium
GGCGGCGTCGCCGCTGCGCTCGCGCCCACCGTCCTGCGCCTGTCCGGGGAGGGCGGCTCGCCGGGGGCCGTGACGGCGTCGACCGCCGCGGGCGCCGCGCTCCTGCTGGGGCTGGCCCACCTGCCGCGCATGCGCGGCGTGGAGGCACTGCTGCTGCGCGTGCTCGCGCTGCCGGTGTGGCTGGGTGGGCTGGCGCTGCTCATGGCGGGCAGCGTCCTCGCGCTGCCGGCCGCCCTGCTGGCCGGCCGCGCCGGCGAGGTGTTCCTGCGCCTGGCGCGCGCGCTGGCCGGCGCGGTGGAGACGTTCCTGCCGCCACGCTGACCGGGGCCGTGCCATGGACGCCTTCGGCCCACGCGCCGCGCTTTGGCATGATGCCCGCACCGGTGTGCACGACAGGAGACCTCATGGCAGCGCGCATCATCGACGGCAAGGCGACCGCGGCACGCGTTCGCGAGCGTGTGGCGGCGGAGGTCGCCGAGCTCGCGGGCAAGGGGGTCGTCCCCGGGCTGGCGGCGGTGCTCGTGGGTGGCGACGAGGCCAGCCAGGTGTACGTCGCGGGCAAGGAGCGCGACTGCGAGGCGGTCGGCATGCGCAACTTCGGCGCGAAGCTGCCCGGTGACGTCAGCCAGGAGGAGTTGCACGCCGAGCTGGACCGGCTCAACGCCGACGAGCAGGTGAGCGGGATCATCGTGCAGCTGCCGCTGCCGTCGCACCTGGACCCGATCGCGGCGCAGGAGCGCGTGTCGCCCGGCAAGGACGTCGACGGCCTGCACCCGGTCAGCGCCGGGCGGCTGCTGCGCGGCGACCCGCTGTTCGTGCCGGCGACGCCGCTGGGCGTGCAGGTGCTGCTCAGCGAGTACGAGATCCCCGTGGCGGGCGCCGACGTGGTGATCGTCGGCCGCTCGCAGCTGGTGGGCCGGCCGCTGGCGCTGCTGCTCACGCTGAAGGGCCAGGGCGCCAACGCGACCGTGACGATGTGCCACACCGGCACGCGCGACCTGTCCGCGCACACCACGCGCGCCGACATCGTGGTGGTGGCCACCGGCGTGCCGCACACGCTCACCGCCGACATGGTGAAGCCGGGCGCGACCGTGATCGACGTGGGCATCAACCGCGACGAGGACGGCAAGCTGTTCGGCGACGTCGACTACGAGGAGGTCTCCCGGGTCGCGGGCGCCATCACTCCGGTGCCCGGCGGTGTGGGCCCGATGACGCGGGCGATGCTGCTGCACAACACGCTGCTGGCCGCCAAGGCGCAGCACGGCCTCTAGCCGGACGCGCCCATGCCGTTGGCGGCCGCCAGCCGCCGCAGCGACGTGAGGCTGCGCACGGTGGTCGGCGAGCCGAGCGCCGCTTCCACCTTCGGCCACGACAGCGTGGAGCGGCCCACGCCGTCGGTGGCCAGCCAGTACAGGTGCGCGCCGCCGGGCTCCAGCCGGTCGCGCGGCGTCTGAAGCGCCCGCAGCGCGCGCAGTGCCGCGGCCGTGGGCGGCGTACGCAGGAACGCGACCTGCACCTGCGCCTCGGGGACGTCACCGAACGGGTGGGCCGCCACGATGCCGGCCACGTCGCGCTCGCTGCGCAGGTAGGCGGGCACGTCGAAGCCCAGGGCGTCGCGCAGCCCCGCCTCGATGCGTGCGCGCATCTGCTCGCTCGTGCCGGCGGCGCGGAAGATCACGTTGCCGCTGGCGACATGCGTGGCGACGTCGGCGAAGCCGAGCTCGCCGAACAGGTCACGCAGGGCGTCCATCCGCACGCGGCGGCCGCCGACGTTGATCGCGCGCAGGAACGCGACCCAGCGCGCGGCCGCGTCAGCCGCCATCGGTCCGGCGCACGGCGACGGGCCGCAGATGGCCCAGGCCGCGCAGGTGGATGGGCGGCAGGCGGCGGAGGGCGAAGTGCCCTTCCAGGGTCTCGGCGAGGTCCGGCTGGGCCAGCACGGTGCCGGCGCGGGCGCGGTCGGTGAGGCGGGCGGCCAGGTTCACGGGCGGGCCGAAGTAGTCGCCCTGGCGCACCAGGCACTCGCCGAACGCCAGCCCGGCGCGCATCGGGGCGCCGGCCAGCGGGCTGTCGTGCTCGGCGTACTCGGTGACGTCGAGCATCGCGCGGGCCAGCGCGACCGCGTCCGTGGAGATGTACATCGCGGCGTCGCCCAGGAACTTCACCAGCTGGATGCGCTCGTTCAGCCCGGCGACCGTGTAGCAGCGCGTCTCGAACGCGTCGATGACCTCGTCCAGGCCCTCCGGGTCGATGCGCGCCGACAGCGACGTGTACCCGACCACGTCCACGAACGCGACCGCGAGGTCCATGCGGTCCACGGCGCCGCGGGTGGCCTGGGCGACCAGTTCGGTGGACAGCAGGTGCTCCATGATGCGGCGGTAGGCCGTGCCGACCAGCGGGCCCGCCAGCGGCAGCAGCGCGTGCGCCGCCTCGGCCAGCGCGATCGCCACCGCGACGTCGTTGCCCCCGGCCGCGCGCAGCGGCTGGATGAAGTTGCGGTAGACCAGCTCCAGGTGCGCCATCGCGATGCGCTGCAGCGCCTGGCCGTCGGCGCGGAACGGGCGCACCAGCGCGTCGACCTCCGAGCCGGGCAGGTAGGCGACCAGCCGGGCGAGCAGGCGCGCGTCCTCGGCGTCGCTGGGCCGGTAGCGCTCGTGCGACGGCAGCCCTATCGCGGACTCCCATGCGCGCAGCATCGGGATGGAGATCCCGGCGGAGTCGGCGAGCTCCTCCACGG
>DATMKC010000373.1:0-2134 GCA_035553555.1 Egibacteraceae bacterium
AGGACAAGCTGGGCAAGGGCTTCTACCTGCAGATGGACGCGTTCGCGAACGGCCGCCTGCAGACGGCGGCGCGCGCGCTGGGCGTGATGCAGGCCGCGTTCGAGGACGCCGTCAACTACGCCAACGAGCGCCACGTCTTCGGCGTCGCGCTGGGCGACTACCAGCTCACCAGGTCCAAGCTCGCGCGCATGGCGATGCTGATCGCCGCGTGCCGCCGCTTCAGCTACCGCTCGGCGCAGCTCCTGGGCACCGGCGACGGCCAGCTCGAGGCGTCGATGGTGAAGGCGTTCAGCTGCCTGGCGGCGGAGTGGGTCACGCGCGAGGCGCAGCAGATCCACGGCGGCTACGGCTACGCCGAGGAGTACGCGGTCAGCCGCTACTTCGTCGACGCGCGGGTGCTGTCGATCTTCGAGGGCGCCGACGAGACGCTGGCCCTGCGCGTCATCGTCCGCCGACTGCTCGAGGACGCCCTCGCCTCCTGATTCCCAACCGGGAACGTTCGTCCGAGATACCGGACGAACGTTCCACATTGGCAAGGCGGGCTACTTGCGGCCTTTGCGCTTGAGGGTGTCGCGCACGTGTCGAGAGAAGGCGCGCTCGTGCGCCCGCCGCTCGTGCTCGACGCGGCGGCGCTCCTGGGCCTCCACCTCGTCGAGCAGCGCGCGCCAGCGCGCGAAGCGATCCGCGTCCAGTTCGCCGTCCTCGATCGCCTGGCGCACCGCGCACCCGGGCTCGGAGTCGTGCGCGCAGTCGCCGAAGCGGCACTGCTGCGCCAGCTCGGCGATGTCGGCGAACACTTCCTCGATGCCCTCGTCGGCGTCCCACAGGCCCAGCGCGCGCACCCCCGGGGTGTCCATGAGCACGCCGCCGCCCGGCAGCGGCATGAGCTCGCGCGCCGTGGTGGTGTGGCGGCCCTTGCGGTCGCCCTCGCGCACCTCACCGGTGCGCTGCACGTCCTGGCCGACCAGCGCGTTGGCCAGCGTGGACTTGCCCGCGCCGGACGGGCCGAGCAGCACCGCCGTGCGTCCCGCCCCGATGGCGTCGCGCACCGCTTCGACGCCCTCGCCGCGGGCGGCGCTCACCACGAGCTGCGGGAAGCCCGGAGGCGCATCCGACTCCGCGACGGCGAGCTGCACCGGGTCGGCGATGTCGGCTTTGCTCAGCACGAGCACCGGTTCGGCCTGCGCCTCGGCGGCCAGCACCAGCAGCCGGTCGCGCAGGCCAGGCTTGAACGGCCGGTCCAGCGGGATCACGGCGAGCACCACATCGACGTTCGCGGCCACGAGCTGCGAGCGCCGCTCGTCGGCGTCCATGCGGCGCAGCGCCTTGCGCCTCGGCAGCACCGCGGCCACCTGGTCCAGCTCCCGTTCCGAGGCGCTGGGCCGGACGGCGAGCCAGTCGCCGGTGACCGGCCACTCGGTGCGGGGCAGGAGCTGCACGCGGTAGGAGCGGCCCTCGCCCGCCGCGGTGCACGCGCCCCGGTCGACGCGGGCGACGCGGGCCGGGACCGACTCGGCATCGCCGGCGGTCGCGAGGGCGAACGCCTCGGCCCAGCCGGCGTCCCAGCCGTAGGCGATGAGATCGGGGGGCAGCGCGTCGGTCGTCATGGGTGCAGCGCAGTGTCGCCCACAGGAACGGGCCCTGTCAGGCCGCCGCACCCGCACGCTTTCCGGCAGACTGGCCGTATGGCCGAGATCAGAGAGACCCCGCTGCCCGGTGTCGGGCTCCGCTACGACTTCCGCACGGACGCGGGCGACCTGATCGGCGTGATCGCGCACCGGTCGGGCCGCCGCGAGCTGCTCGTGTACGACCGGGAGGACCCCGACCGCTGCCGGGAGGCGCTGAGCCTCGACGAGGAGGACGCCTGGACGTTGGGCGAGATCCTGGGCGGGCCGAAGCTGACCGGTCCGCTGGCCACGCTCCAGCAGAGCATCCAGGGCCTGACCATCGACTGGTACCGCGTGGAGGAAGGCCACGCCAGCGCGGGCAGCACCATCGGCGCGCTGCAGGTGCGCCGCCGCAGCGGCACCACGGTGGTCGCGGTGCAGCGCGGCGATCACACCCTGCCCTCGCCCACCCCGGAGCTGGAGCTGCAGCTCGGCGACGTCGCCGAGCTGCAGCTCCAGCTCCGGGG
>DATMKC010000374.1:0-10898 GCA_035553555.1 Egibacteraceae bacterium
CCGGCGTCCAGGGCGAGCGCCTCGGGCAGCGTGAAGCGGCCCGCGTACAGCGCCTTGCCGACGATCGCGCCGTCGACGCGCTCGTGCGCGGACGCGAGCGCGCGCAAATCCTCCAGGCTGGACACGCCGCCGCTCGCGGTCACCTTGGCGCTGGTGGCCTCGGCCACCTCGCGCAGGCGCTCGACGTTGGGCCCGGTGAGCATGCCGTCCCGGCTGATGTCGGTGAACACGAAGCGCGCCACGCCCATCATGGTGAAGCGGCGCAGGGCGTCGAACAGGTCGCCGGACTCGGTGGTCCAGCCGCGCGCCTTCAAGGTGGTGCCCTCGGCGTCCAGGCCCACCGCGACCTTGTCGCCGTACTCGGCGACGGCCGCCGCCACGAAGCTCGGCTCCTCCAGCGCCATGGTGCCGATCACCACGCGGCTGGCGCCGTAGTCGACCGAGTCGCGCAGGTCCGCCATGGAGCGGATGCCGCCGGAGGCCTGCACGGGGATGCCGGTGGCCTTGACGATGTCGGCGATGAGGTGCCGGTTGCGCGGCTCGCCGCGGAACGCCGCGTCGAGGTCCACCACGTGCAGCCACTGGGCGCCCTGCTCGGCGAAGCGCACGGCGGCCTGCACCGGGTCGTCGTCGTAGACCGTCTCGGCGTCCTCGCGGCCCTGCACCAGGCGGACCGCACGGCCCTCCTTGATGTCGACCGCGGGATACAGCGTGAAGCTCATGCGACCTGCCCTCTGACCTCGTCGACGAAGTTCTCCAGCATCCTGCGGCCGACGTCGCCGGACTTCTCGGGGTGGAACTGCGTGCCCACGACACTGCCCACGCGCACCACGCACGGGAAGCCGGGCCCGTAGTCGGCGGTGGCGACGACGTGCGCGTCGTCCGCGGGGTCGGCGTAGTAGGAGTGCACGAAGTAGGCGTGCTTCCCGTCCACGCCGTCGACCAGCGGGTCCTCGCGGGCGGCCTCCACCGTGTTCCAGCCCATGTGGGGCACCACCACGTCGCCGGGCAGGCGCCGCACCCGGCCCGGCAGCAGGCCCAGCCCCGGCGTGGCGGGGTCCTCCTCGCTGCCCTGGTACAGGATCTGCATGCCCACGCAGATGCCCAGCAGCGGCCTGCCGCGCGCGGACCAGTCACGGACGAGCTGCTCGAAGCCGGCCTCGCGGAACTGCCGCGCGCACTGGCCGAAGTGGCCGACGCCGGGCACCACGATGGCGTCGGCGCCCGCCGCCTCGGCGGCGTCGGCGGTGACGAACGCGTCCGCCCCGGCGCGCGCCAGGGCCTTCTCCGCCGAGCGAAGGTTGCCGGCCTCGTAGTCGAGCACGGCGACGCGGGGACCCGGACCGCTCATCCCCCCAGGGTGCCCTTCGTCGACGGGATCGCAGAGCCGGTCACGCGCACCGCGCGGCGCAGCGCCACCGCGACCGCCTTGAACACCGCCTCCTGGATGTGGTGGCTGCCCTCGCCGGCCAGCTTCTGCACGTGCAGCGTGCAGCGCGCGTTGGCCACCAGCGCCTCGAAGAAGTGCTTGGTCAGGGTGGTCTCGTACGTGCCGACCAGCTCCACCGGGGTGTCCGCGTCGTACACCAGGTACGGGCGCCCGGACAGGTCCACGGCGACGCGCACCAGGGCCTCGTCGATCGGCACGGTGGCGTCGCCGAAGCGCTCCACCCCGGCCTTGTCGCCGAGCGCCTCCGCGAGCGCCTGCCCGAGCGCGATGCCCGTGTCCTCGACGGTGTGGTGCGCGTCGACGTGCAGGTCGCCGTCCGTGCGCACCGTGAGGTTCAGGCGGCCGTGGCGGCCGAGCTGGTCGAGCATGTGGTCGAAGAACGGCACGCCCGTGGAGATCTCACACGTGCCGTCGCCGTCGAGGTCGACGCGCACCTCGACCTTGGTCTCCTTGGTCTGGCGGACCACCGATCCGGTCCGTGGTGCGTCGCTCATGCCAGGCTCTCCTTCAGTGCGGCCAGGAAGCGGTCATTCTCCTCCGGCGTGCCGATCGAGACGCGCAGGCAGCCCTCCAGCCGTGGCCGTGACGAGAAGTCGCGTACCAGCACGCCGCGGGCCAGCAGCGCCTCGAACAGCGCACCGCCGTCCATCGTCGTGCGCAGCAGCAGGAAGTTCGCGGCGCTGGGCCACACCGTGACGTCGGGCATGGCGGCCAGCTCCGCGTGCACGCGGTCGCGCTCGGCGCCCAGCACCGCGATGTGGGCGGTGACCTCGTCCGCCATGTCCAGCGCCGCCAGCCCGGCGGCCTGCGTCAGCGCGTCCAGGTGATACGGCAGGCGCACCTTGCGCAGGTCCTCGATCACCCAGTCGTGGGCGAGCAGGTAGCCCAGGCGGATGCCGGCCAGCCGCCACGCCTTGGAGAAGGTGCGCGTCACCACGACGCGCGGCAGCTCGTCCAGGACGGTCGTGGCCGACACGCCCCCGGCGCCGTCGCCGTGGTTCTGACTGAACTCCACGTAGGCCTCGTCGACGATCACCAGCGCGCGGCTCGCGTCGTGCAGCGCGCGCACCACGTCCAGGCCGACCGGCATGCCGGTGGGGTTGTTCGGGCTGGTGACGCAGATCAGCTCCGGGTCGTGCGCCTCGACGGCGGCCAGCGCGATCTCCGTGGTGAGCCGGTAGTCGCCGTCCAGGTCGGCCTGCACGCTGTCGGTCAGCGCGATCTGCGCGTACAGCGGGTACGGCGAGTAGCCGGGCCGGAACAGCAGCAGCGTGCGTCCGGGCCCGCCGTAGGCCTGGAACAGCTGCAACAGCAGCTCGTTGGAGCCGTTGGCCGCCCACACGCGCTCCGGCGGCAGGCCGAAGCGCTCGCCGAGGGCCGTGCGCAGCGCCCACGCGCGCCGGTCCGGGTAGCGGTGCAGCGGCAGGGTCTCCACGCGCTCGGCCAGGCGCTTGAGGTACTCCGCGGGCGGCGCGAACGGCGTCTCGTTGGTGTTGAGCCGGACCGGCACGTCCAGCTGCGGCGCGCCGTAGGGCACCACGTCCGCGAGGTCGCCGCGCACGGGCACGCGCGACGGCGTGTCCCCGCTCACGGCGCGCCCTCCAGGCGGATGCGCACCGCCCGGGCGTGCGCGGGCAGGTCCTCGGCGGCCGCGAGCGCGTCCACGGTCGGGGCGAGGTCGGCTAGCGACGCCTCGTCGTACTGCACCCAGTTCACGGGCACGTAGAAGTCGTCCGTGCGCAGCCCGCCGGTGAAGCGCGCCGTGCCCGCGGTGGGCAGCGTGTGGTTGGGCCCGGCGGCGTAGTCGCCCAGCGCGACCGGGGTGGCGTGGCCCACGAAGACCGCCCCGGCCGCGCGCACGCGCTCCGCCACGGCGACGGAGTCCTGCGTCTGCACCTCCAGGTGCTCCGCGGCGAACGCGTTGGCGACCTCCACGGCGTGGTCGAGGTCGTCGACCAGCACGGCGGCGCCCTGCCCGTCCAGCGCCTGGCGCACGCGCTCGGCGTGCTTGGTGCCGGCGACCTCGGTGCGCAGCGCCACCTCGACGGCTTCGGCCAGCGCCTCCGACGGCGTGATCAGGATGCAGCCCGCCATCGGGTCGTGCTCGGCCTGGGCGACCAGGTCGGCGGCGACGACGCGCGGGTCGGCGCTGTCGTCGGCGATGATCGCGACCTCGGTGGCGCCCGCCTTCGCGTCGATCCCGCACACGCCTTCCGACGCCACGATCTGCTTGGCCTCGGCCACGTACACGTTGCCGGGGCCGACCACCTTGTCGCAGGGCGGGATCGACGCGGTGCCGTAGGCCATGGCGCCGATCGCCTGGGCGCCGCCCACGCGGAAGATGCGGTCCGCGCCCGCCAGCGCGGCGGCCGCGAGGATGGTGCGGTTGACCTCGCCGTCGCGTCCCGGCGGCGTGCACAGCACGACCTCGTCGACGCCGGCGACGCGCGCCGGCACCACCGTCATGAGCACCGTGGACGGGTAGGCGGCGCGGCCGCCCGGCACGTACACGCCGACGCGCCGCAGCGGCTGGTGGCGCACGCCGAGCACGGCGCCGTTGCGCTTCTCCATCCAGTCGCGGGGCTTGGCCTGCTCGTGGAACCAGCGCACCTGCTCGGCGGCGCGGCGCAGCGCCTCCGCGAGCTCGGCGGGCAGCTCCTCCAGGGCGCGGCGCGCCTCGTCGAGCCCGACCTCCAGGGGCGCCTCCCCGGCGGCCTGCCAGCCGTCCAGCTCCCGGGTCCAGCGGCGCACCGCCGCGTCGCCCTCGTCGCGCACGTCGTCGAGGATGCGCCGGGCGGCGTCGCGCGCGGCGGCGACGCGCTCCGCGGCGGCGCGCGGCAAGCGCGCGCGCGGGTCCGTGCGGTCGCCGCGAAGGTCGACGACCCGGAGGGTGCTGGTGGTCATGCAGGGACTGTAGCGACTGCGGCGCCGGGCGAGCCAAGCCGCCGCCCGCGCCGATCCGGTGCGATCGAGCGCCGCCGACGTACGCTTGGCCGGGATGCGGCTGCCGTTGTTCCCCCTCCACGTCGTCCTGTTCCCGGGCAGGCCGCTGGCGCTGCACATCTTCGAGCCCCGCTACCGCGCGATGCTGGCGGACGTGCTGGCGGGCGACCGCCGCTTCGGCGTGGTGGCGATCCGCAGCGGCCACGAGGTGGGCGGGCCGGCGGAGATCCACGACGTCGGCACCGTGGCCCACCTGGAGGACGTCGAACTGCACGCCGACGGCCGCGCCGACGTGATCACCCGCGGCGAGCAGCGCTTCCGCGTCGTCGGGACGGTGCCCGGCAAGCCGTACCTGCTCGCCGACGTGGAGGCGCTGGACGACGAGGCGCCGGGCGAGCACGCCGGCAGGCTGGCCCAGGCGGTGCGCGCGGCGCTGAAGCCCTACCTGTGCGCACTGGGCGCGCCGCCGGAGCTCATGGAGCTCCTGCCCGACGACCCCGTGCAGCTCGGCTACTTCGCGGCCGCCAGCCTGCAGACCGACCTGCCCGAGCAGCAGCGCCTGCTGGCGCTGGACTCGGCGCAGGGCCGGCTGGCCGCGACGCTGCGCCTGCTGCGCCGCGAGCAGGGCATCGCCAGGCACTTCGGGACGATGGGCTCGCTGCGGCCGCCGTCGCCCGCGCCGACCGACCTCAACTGATCTGTCTCGGAGCGGTTCGCGTGCCTGCGCGGCACTTCGTGCCGCTGACCGCGAACCGGCGCGCCTCACTCCTCCACGATCAGGGCGGTGACCATGCCGAACATGCCGTCGGCGGCCTCGGCGTGGTTGAGGATGTGGCAGTGGAACGCCCACACGCCCGGCTCGGTGGCCTCCACCACCACGTCGATGCGCTCACCGGGCCCGACCAGGACCGTGTCGGCCAGGTACGGCTGGGGCAGCGGGTAGCCGTCGCGGGCGACCACGCGCTGTGCCATGCCGTGCAGGTGCATGGGGTGGATCTGCAGCCCCTCGTTCATGTAGCGGATGCGGACCTTCTGGCCCAGCGCGGCGACGACCGGCTGCGTGGCCGGGAAGTCCTTGCCGTTGATGGTGAAGCCGAGCGGCCCGTCGTTGAGCACCATCACCTCGTCGACGTCGACCGGCTCCTCCGTGCCGTCACGGACGACGATCGCGCCGAGCAGCCCCATGGGCACCTGGACGGCCGCGTCGAAGTGCGAGTGGTACATGTGCGACCCGGCGTTGCGCAGCGTGAACTCGTAGGTGAAGGTCTCCCCGGGCATCACCGGGTCCTGGGTGATGCCCGGCACGCCGTCCATGTCGTTGGGCACCAGCAGGCCGTGGAAGTGGGCCGCCGTGGGCGCGTCGTCCAGCTTGTTGTGCAGGACGACGCGGATCGTGTCGCCGACGGCCCCCTCGATGCGCGGGCCGGGGATCATCCCGTTGAACGCCATGCCGTCCTTGCGCACGCCGGGCTTGGTCTCCCACGAGATCTCGTCGGCGGTGAGGTGGTACTCCGCCACGCCGCCGGCCACGGACACGGGCGCGAGCAGCTGGTTGCCCCGCCCCTCCGTCGGCGCCGGGAAGGCCTTGACGCCCTCGACGTGCATCCGCGCCATCTCCTCCGCGCCCAGGGCATGGTCGGCGTGGTCGTGCGCGACCGCGCCGTCCCCGCCCACGGTCAGCGTCGCCGCCATGCCGGCGGCCTCGTGCCCGGGGATGGTGCACAGCAGCTTGTACGCGCCCTCCTCCAGGGGCGGCAGCTCCAGCGTCGCGCGCTGCCCGCCGGGGAAGTCCTCGGTCGTGCCGGCGCCCTCCACGGCCAGGTTGTGCATGATCGCCCCGGCGTTGCGCACCTCGATGCGCAGCGGCGCGCCCGCGGGCGCCCGCAGCTCGACCGGCGTGATCGCGAACTCGCGCAGCTCCACGGACAGCGTGGTGGGCTCGCCGACCGCCGCGGCCGGCGACCGGCCGTCGCGGACGTAGTCCTTGGCGACCCACGCGGCCAGGACGAGTGTCAGGGCCCAGGCCAGCGACAGCACGGCACGGGACGGTTGCGCACGGAACGACATCGGGCACCTCGCGGCTCGGGCGGCACCCACGGCCGCCGACTGTCCACCACGCTGGCGAGCCGAGGCCCCGTCCGGCAGTGCCCACGGTCCCGCGGCCCGGCCGCTTCCGGCCCAGCGCGGGCGGGACCTCCGGCCCTGCGTCCCCCCGACCGCCGGGCCGCCCGGCCGCGCAGCCTCTAGGATCCGCCCCCATGAGCGTTCTGCTGCCGTTCGCGGTCATCCCGCCGCCCCCTGGCGACCGGATCGAACTGGGCCCCTTCACCGTCCACTACTACGGCATCGCGATCGCCATCGGCGCGCTGATCGCGGTGACGCTGCTGCGCAAGCGCTTCGCGGCGCGCGGCGGGGACCCCGACCTGGCCGACCGCACCGCGGTGTGGGCGGTCGCGGCCGGCCTGCTGGGCGCGCGGCTCGCCTACGTCTCCACGCACCTGGACCGCTTCATGGAGCGCCCGTGGGCGATCCTGGCGATCTGGGAGGGCGGCCTGGCGTTCTTCGGCGGCCTGACGTTCGGGGCACTGGCCGCGATCCTGTACCTGCGCCGCCACGGCGCGTCCGTGGCCGACTTCGCCGACGCGGCCGCGCCGGCCCTGCCGCTGGCGCACGCGATCGGCCGCTGGGGCAACTACTTCAACGAGGAGCTCTACGGCACGCCCACCGACGTGCCGTGGGCCCTGGACCTGTCCTTCCAGGCCCAGCACGTCCACCCGACGTTCCTGTACGAGTCGCTGCTGAACCTCACGCTGGCGGGGACGCTCCTGCTGGCCGACCGCGGGCGGGCGCTCAAGCGCGGCACGCTGGTGTTCCTGTACCTGGCCGGCTACGGGGTCATCCGCTTCAGCATGGAGCTGCTGCGCACGGACACCGAGTGGCGGCTGTTCGGCCTGTCGCGCAACGCCTACGTCGCGCTCCTGGTCGTGCTGATCGGCCTGGTCGGCGCGCGGCTGCGCCAGCGCGCGCCCGAGCCGGAGCCGGAGCCGGAGGAGCACGCGGGTGCCGACCACGATCCGTCGGACGGGCCACCTGCCGGCCTCGCCTGAGCGGGCGGTGCCATGCCCGGCGGGAGCCGGCTGGGTGCTGCGGTTCTGGGCACAGGGCCTCGACAAGCTCGCCGCCATCTGAAACAGTCAATTCCGTAAAAACCGGGCGAGGTGTTCGCCTCCTCCGGCGGCGTTGCCTACGCTGCCCGGGCAGTCTCAGCCCACGGCGCCTTGCGCCGCGGCCACCGGCCGTGCGTCCGGCGCCTCACGACTGAAGGTCTCTCGTGGTGCGCTTCTCCGGGGCACGCGCGTTGCGCGCGGGCCGTAGCTCCCTCCGTGCCGCCGCCCTCTGGGTGGTGGCCCTGACAGCGCTGACCTCGGTCCCGGCCGTGGCCGGGTCGCTGGGGTCGCTCGACGGGCCGCTGCTGTCCGTGACCCTCGGTGCCCCCGCGGACTGGTGCACCCCTGACGGCGCGCTCGACGCCGCCGCCATGCCCGCCGTGGTGCCCCCCTCGCGCTGCGACCTGGACGGCCGGGTGGTCGCCGACCACGGGGTGCTCCTCACAGTTCCCGCGCCCGGTCAGAAGGTCGGCGGCGAGGCGATGCTGCTGGACGGCACCACGCAGGTGTTCGAGCTGGCGCGCCGCGCCGACGGCACGCTGGTACTCGGCGACGTGGGCGACGAGCGCGCCGACGGGGCCGACGCCGGGGGGCATGGCGACAGTGGCGTGAACCCGTGTCAGGACGCGGCGTTCCAGATGTCGGACTACCGCGAGTCCGACGAGCGCCTGTGGCACTACAAGGCCTCGACCACGCCGCCGGGGCTGTCCATCGGCGCGGTGGCGCAGGATCTCGTCAACGGCTTCAACGCCGTCACCGGCTCGCACAACGACTGCGGCCTGGCCGACGAGGTCGACGCGCGCCAGCGCTACGGCGGCAACACCCCGCACGGCACGGGCATCAACTTCGAGGGCCGCTGCCCCGCGCAGGGCGACGGCCACTCCGTGGTGGACTTCGGCAACCTCCCGGAGGAGACGCTGGCCCGGACGTGCTGGCGCGGCATCCGCACGGCGCAGGGCTGGTACGAGATCACCGAGGCGGACGTGAAGATCCGCTCCGCGGCGCCCGTGTTCACCGGAGACGTCCAGCCCGGCTGCGCGGGCGCCCGCTACAGCATCGAGGCGATCGTCACGCACGAGGCCGGGCACAGCTTCGGCCTGCGGCACGTGCCGGAGCGCGACCATCCCGAGCTGACGATGTCGGAGCAGACGCCGGCGTGCTCGCGCGCCCCGGTCACGCTGGGCTTGGGCGACGTCGAGGCGCTGCGCAGCGTCTACTAGGCAGCGCCGCGTCCGCGCCCCTGAGAAGTTTCTCGGAAAAGTTTTCTGTGGCCTGTGCGCAAGTGGGTTTCGGGGCCGTTTTTCGTCACACCCTCGTGGGAGTGTTGGCGGCATGGGTGAGCTGCGGTCTGCCGTCGACGGGGTCCTGGGCCAGGACCCTTGTGAGCTTGCCGACGTGGAGCTGGCTGAGCGGCTGGTGGAGCTGGAGCGCGAGATCGCCCGGCTGACCGCGGCGCAGCTGGCCGCGCTGGCGGCCTTCGACGCGCGCGGCGCCTACCAGGCCGACGGCTGCGGCAGTGCCGCGTCATGGCTTCGCAAGATGGCCCGGGTGGCGCCCGGCGACGCGGCCGCGCGGGTGCGTGCCGCACGAAGGCTGCGCGACGAGCAGCCCCACGTCGCCGCCGCGCTGGCCGACGGGGACATCTCCTGGCCCCACGCCAGGGTCCTGTCGGAGCAGATCGGCCGCACGGCGCAACGGCTGCGGCTGCGCGCCGGCGGCCAGGTCGACGCGATCGACGCGGCAGACGAGGTCGTGCGGTCGGCAGAGAAGCTGCTCGTGGACGCCGCCAGGACACTCGACCCGCGCGACACCGCCAAAGTCGCCCGCCGCTGGCAGCACCTGGTCGACCCCGACGGGTTCGACCGCGACGCCGAGCACGCCTTCCACCGCCGCTACCTCAACGTGTCGGCCACCTGGGGCGGCATGGTCCGCATCGACGGCGAGCTCGACGCCGAAGGCGGCCAGACCGTGCTGAGCGCCATCCAATCCCTCGCCGCGCCCGACAGGCCGACCGACCCGCGCCTGCCCGGCCAACGCCGCGCCGACGCACTGGTCGAACTGTCCCGCCGGGTCCTGGACACCGGCGCCCTGCCCCAGTCAGGCGGCGAGAAGCCCCACATCACCGTGGCAATCAGCCTCGACGCACTCGAAGGACGCCTCGGCCACGAGCCGGGGGAACTGGCCAAGACCGGGCCGATTTCCGCCGAGACCGCCCGCCGTCTCGCCTGCGATGCGGGGATCACCCGCATCATCACCGGGGCGGACTCCGAGCCCCTCGACATCGGCCGGCGCACCCGCGTCATCCCATCCGCGCTCCGCCGCGCCCTGATCCACCGCGACCAAGGCTGCGCCTGGCACGGCTGCGACATGCCCCCCGAATGGACCGACGCCCACCACATCACACACTGGGCCGACGGCGGCCCCACTTCGCTGCACAACTTGGTCCTGCTCTGCCGCCGCCACCACCGCGCCGTCCACGAAAGCGGCCAACCCCTCCCCCAGCCGCCGTAAGTCGCGAGCGGCGGTTAGACGGAGGCCTTGGCCAGGAGCGCTTCGCAGGCCTCGGCGCAGCGCCGGCACGCCTCGGCGCACACCGCGCAGTGCTCCATGCCCATCTCGCCGTGGTGCGCGCACATGTCGCCGCACGCCCGGCAGGCGATGACGCACGCCTCGAGCAGCGCGCGTGCGAGCTCGGGCTTGTACTCCGTCTGCCGCGACAGCGCCCGGGCCGTGGTCGCGCAGACGTCGGCGCAGTCCAGGTTCAGGCGGATGCAGGCGACCAGATCGGCCACCTGCGGTTCGGCGAGACACGCGTCGGCGCAGGCCGTGCACGCCTGGGCGCAGTCGTGCAGCGCCTCGATCGCGGCGGCGAGCTGCGCGGCGTCGAAGCCGAAGTCGCCGGGATAGGTCTCGAGCATGCGCAGGGCGTAGGACACGGTCTTCCTCCATGCGGTCGGTGGTCGTCCAGGCGACGCCTACCCCGCACCGCGGCTTGCGCATGCCTCGGGGTCATCCCCGAGTGCCCTGCGGGTGGCGCTGTGCCAGCATGGCGGCGTGGCGACCTCAGATCTCCGCACGCCGGGCGATGTCCCGCCTGCGCCTGCCCGCCCCGGGCGCGAGCGCGGCGGGCTCCGCCTGCCGCCGCGGCGGACGAAGGACGGCCTGGTGGCCGGTGTCGCCTCCGGCCTGGCCGCCGGCACCGGGATCGACCCCTTCCTGTTGCGCTGGGGTTTTGCGCTGCTGGGGCTCGCAGGGGGTGTCGGCGTCGCCGCGTACCTGGGCGCCTGGGCGTTGATGGACCCTCCCGACGCGGAGGCGCCCAGGTACGCGGCGACGCC
>DATMKC010000375.1:0-6334 GCA_035553555.1 Egibacteraceae bacterium
CGCTGGCGGCCGCCGTGCTCGGCACCGCGTTCGGCCGCGTGGTTGCCCACCGCGGGGCGGGAGTGCGCGCGGCGCATGTCGCCGTGTCGGTGGTCGCGATCGTGACCGCCGTCGTGGTGCTGGTGCCCAGGTCGACGCCGGCTCTGTCCGCCGACATCCGCACCTCGCCGGCGGGGCACGACGCGATCGACGTCGAGGTGCTCCTGACGCCGGCGGACGGCGCCGACGGCGCCGAGCGGTTCCAGGTCATGGCATGGCAGGGCGGCGAGCTCGCCGTCGCGCACCTGCGCGAGGTCGAGCGCGGCCGGTTCGTCACGGACGAGCCTGTGCCCGTCGGCGGCGATGGCAAGGCGCTCGTGCGCATCGCCCACGGCGGCGCGCTGGGCGCCATCCCCATCTCCATGCCGGCCGACCCGGCCATCGGCGCGGACGAGGTGCCGCTGCTGCCGCGCCGGCAGGGACCCTTCCTGGCGGAGAGCCACGTGCTGCTGCGCGAGGCCCACACAGGACCGGCGTGGCCGGCCGTGGTCGGCTACACCTTCGTGGCCCTGGGCGTGGGCACCGTGATCGGCCTGCTGCTCGCCGCGACGGTCGGCCTGGACCGCCGCCGGCGCGCGCTCGGGTGGCGCAACGGAGACGGCACGCTGGCCGGCACGCGCGTGGTGCTCACCGGGTGCGAGGGCGGCATCGGCCTGGCTGCCAAGCGCGCCCTGGAGGGCCAGGGCGCGCGGGTCGTCGGCATCGACGTGCGCGCCGGGGGCCGTGACTGCCTGGTGGCGGACCTCCGCGATCCCGACGCCGTGCGTGCGGCCATCGACGAGGCCGCCGCGCGCCTGGGCGGCATCGACGTGCTGGTGGCCAACGCCGGGATCGGCGCGGCGGACGAGACCGCGCGCCCCCCGTCGGCGGAGGCGCGCGACGTCATGGACGTCAACTGCTTCGGCTCCTGGGAGGTGATTGGCCAGGCCATGCCCCACCTGCGCCGCGGCGGCGGGCACGTGGTGGTGGTCGGCTCCGGCCTGGCCCGCGTGAACATGCCCTACAGCGCCGCCTACACCGCCAGCAAGCGCGCGCTGGTGGGCTACGCCGACGTGCTGCGGCTGGAGGAGGACGGCGCCGTCACCGTGAGCGTCGTGCAGCCCGCCTACATCCGCACGCCCATCCACGACGGCCCGGCGGCGCACGGCGCCAGCCTGGACGGCGTGGCGCGCGTGGAGACCGTCCAGGACGCCGCGGCCGCTATCGTCACCGCCTGCGAGACGCACAGACGGGAGCTGGGCAGCTCGCCGGTCACGACGCTGCAGCTGTGGGCGGCGCGCCACTGGCCGGCCGTGGTGGACCGCGCCGTGGCGCAGCGGCGCCGCCAGGTCGAGCGGCGGCGCCCGCGGCCGGTGTTCCCGGACCGGTCCGGCGACCGGTCGCGACGAGCGGGGAAGGTGCAGGCATGAAGCTGGCCAAGGTCTTGGTACGCGTGTCGCTGGGGGCGCTGGCGCTGGCGGCGGCGGGCGTGGCCGCGATGATGCGCCGCTGGGCCGCCACCCCCGATCTGTCCGGCGGGCCGCTGGTGCTCCCCCAGGGCAGCGAACGCGTCGTCGAGCGCCCGGACGGCGTCCGGCTGGCCGTGCTGGAGGCGGGGGAGGGCGGCTCGCCGACGTTCGTCATGCCCCATTGCTGGACCGGGGACCGCCGCGTGTGGGGCCCGGTGGCGCGGCGCCTGGTGAAGGCCGGCGCCCACGTCGTGGTGTACGACCACCGCGGGCACGGGCGCTCGACGCTGGAGTGCGGCGACTACTCGCTGGAGGCGCTCGGCGACGACCTCGCCGCCGTGCTGGACAGCGTGACCACCGAGCGCGTGCTGCTCGTCGGCCATTCGATGGGTGGCTTCACCATCCAGTCGTTCCTGCGGCGTCACCCGGAAGCCGCGGCGCGCCGGGTCGCCGGCGTCGGCTTCGTGGCCTCCGCCACGGACGGGCAGCGCCCCACGTCACGGCTGCGGGCCGCGATCACCCTGTGGCTCATGAGTTCGCCGCTGTCCGACTTCGGCCTCAGGGGCCCGCTCGCGACCTTCTGGACGCGCTTCACGGTGGGCCGCACGGTGTGCGCGGCGCACCTGGACGCGGTGATCCAGCCGTACCTCGCCACGCCGCCCGCCGCGCGCCGCGCGTTCCTGGAGGCGATCTACGGCATGGACTTCAGCGACGTGCTGCCGGGCGTGCGCGTGCCGGCGCTGCTGGTCTCCGGCGGGCGCGACCAGCTCACCGTGCCCGGGCGCATGCGCCGCATGGCGGAGCTCATGCCGCACGCGCGCTTCGTGTCGCTGCCCGACGCCGGCCACATGCTCCCGCAGGAGGAGCCCGACCGTCTCACGGCGCTGCTGCTGGACCTGGCGGCCGAGGCCGGCGCCGGTGCCCCCGTGGAGCCCCGTGTCCTCGACTTGAGCGACCTGTCGGAGCAGATCTCGTGATCGAGCACTTCCGCATCGCCATCGTCGGCAGCGGGTTCGCCGGCCTCGGCCTGGCGATCCAGCTCAAGCGCTCCGGCCGCGACGACTTCGTGGTGCTGGAGCGCGGCGACGATGTCGGGGGGACCTGGCGCGACAACACCTATCCCGGCGCGGCCTGCGACGTGCCATCGCTGCTGTACTCGTTCTCCTTCGCGCCGAACCCCGGCTGGAGCCGCTCGTTCTCGCCGCAGGAGGAGATCCAGGACTACCTGCGCGACTGCGCCGACCGCTTCGGCGTGCGCCCGCACATCCGCTTCGGCAACCGCGTGGACGAGGCGCGCTGGGACGACGAGGCGCAGCTCTGGCGCATCCGCACGAGCGCCGGCGAGCTCACCGCGCAGTTCCTCATGGGCGGCATGGGCGGGCTGAGCGAGCCGTCCGTGCCGGACCTGCCGGGCCTCGAGCGCTTCGGGGGCACCACGTTCCACTCGGCGCGCTGGGACCACGGCTACGGCCTGCGCGGCAAGCGCGTCGCCGTCGTCGGCACCGGCGCCTCGTCGATCCAGTTCGTGCCGGAGATCCAGCCCCTGGTGGAGCGCCTGGACGTCTACCAGCGCACGCCGGCGTGGATCGTGCCGCGCTGGGACCGCGACCTGACACGCGTGGAGCGCGCGCTGTACCGGCGCTTCCCGGCGCTGCAGCGGCTGGTGCGCGCCCTCATCTACTGGGGGCGGGAGTTCTACGCGATCCCGTTCATGCACCACCGCAAGCGCTTCACCAGCCCGCCGGAGCGCGTCGCGCGGCGTCACCTGCGCAAGCAGGTCCCGGATCCGGACCTGCGCGCCAAGCTGACCCCGGACTACGCGGCCGGCTGCAAGCGCATCCTGATCTCCAACGACTGGTATCCGGCGCTGGGCAAGCCCAACGTGGATCTGGTCACCGCCGGCATCGCCGAGGTCACCGAGACGGGCGTGGTCGACCGCGACGGCGTGGAGCGGCCGGTGGACGCCATCATCTTCGGCACCGGCTTCCACGTGACCGACTTCCCGCACGGGCGCTACATCTTCGGACGGGACGGGCGCGCGCTCACCGAGCACTGGCGCGAGGGCGCCCAGGCCTACCTGGGCATGGCCGCGCCCGGCTTCCCAAACTTCTTCTTCCTGACCGGGCCCAACACCGGCCTGGGCCACACCTCGATGGTGTTCATGATGGAGTGCCAGTTCGCCTACCTGCTCGACATGCTCGGTGTGGTGGAGGAGCGCGGCATCGCCACCGTGGAGGTGCGTCCCGACGTGGTCGCGGCGTTCAACACGCGGTTGCACGAGCGCATGCCGCAGACGGTGTGGAGCAGCGGCGGCTGCGCGAGCTGGTACCTGGACGAGCACGGCCGCAACACCACGCTGTGGCCGGACTTCACCTGGAAGTTCCGCCTGCGCACGCGCCGCTTCTCCCCGGCCGACTACGACCTGGGGCGGCGGCGGGTGCGGGTGCCGGCCGCGTAGGGCCGGTGCCGCGCGTGCCAGGATTGGACGCGGTGCCCGGCGGGGCAGGAACCCTCGCACGATCCCGTCCAAGGAGTTCCCGCATGCCGCAGGCGACCGAGTCGTGCGTCCATCTCCCGCCCCCCGGGCACGACGTCATCGGGCCGGACCGCTTCCGCCAGCCCGGCCTGGTCGCGGTCGAGTCGATCGGGCCCGGCATGCCGGTGCAGCGCGTCGGGCCCGTGTTCATGGTGCACGACTCGACGTTCGAGCCCGGCTGCGGCATCGGCCACCATCCCCACCGGGGCATGGAGCGGCTGTTCTACATCCTGGAAGGCGCCGTGGCGCACGACGACGCGCAGAACGGCATCACCGGGCACATGGGCACCGGCGACCTCGGGATCCTCACGGAAGGCCGCCAGGGGATGCTGCACTCCGAGCGCAACGCCGCCCAGGGGCGCACGCGCTGCTGGATCCTGGTGTATCCGTGCGAGCCGCTCGTGGAGCACGCCGCTTTCGACGCGATCCGCGCGGACGCCATGCGCGTCACCGAGGGCCAGGTGGCGGGAGGGAGCCGCCGCACGACGCACGTGGTGGAGCCGGGCGACAGCCGCCTGCACGGGGACATCCGACTTTTCGGCGACACGACCCTGGACGAGGGCGGCGAGTTCGAGTTCGCGCTCAACGCCGACGAGACCGGCCTGCTGTTCGTGGTGGACGGCGACGTGGCGATGGTGCGCGCGCACGACGAGGTGGTCCTGTCGCCCACGCACACGGTGGCGTGGGGCACGGCCGACCACGGCCGTGAGGTCATGCTGCGGGCACTGCGCCCGGCGCGCCTGCTGCACGTCGTGATGGGCCCCGGCGACGGCCTGGTCCGCCGCTAGCCCCCGCGCCCCGTACTCCAACCTGGAGGATCCCGTGCGGATTGGGAGGATCGCTTCCGTATTCGGAAGCGATCCTCCAAGGTGGCCACGATCTTCCAGGTTGGGGTCTGTTGGGCGGGCGGCGGCACGCGATACTGGGGGTCCTTCCATCGAGTGAGGCGGCGAGAGCCATGAGCGCGACCAGCGAGATCGGGACGGCGGCGCAGGCGACGGTTGCCACGGCGCCCAACGGCAGGCAGCGGCGGCTGGAGACGGCCGAGCAGCGCTGGGCGCGCATGCCGTTCATCACCACGGGCGAGGACTACGTCGCCTCGCTGTACGGACGCGGCACCAGCCTGTACCTGTTCGGCGAGAAGATCGACGAGCCCGCCGACCATCCCGTCATCCGCCCGTCCATCGAGGCGCTGAAGGCCACCTACGACCTGGCCACCGAGCGCCCCGAGCTCGCCACCGCGATCAGCCCCTACACGGGCGAGCCGGTCAACCGCTTCCTGCACATCGTGGAGTCCCCCGACGACCTGGTCGCCAAGGCGCGCATGCAGCGCGAGCTGGGCCGGCGCACCGGCACGTGCTTCCAGCGCTGCGTGGGCCTGGACGCCATCTCCACGCTGCACTCGATCACCTTCGAGCTCGACGCGGCCCACGGGACCGACTACCAGCGGCGCTTCATCGAGTTCCTCACCCAGGCGCAGCGGCGCAACGTGCTCATCGCCGGCGGCATGACCGACCCCAAGGGGGACCGCTCCAAGCGCCCCCACCAGCAGGCGGACGCCGACCTGTTCCTGCACGTGAGCGGGCGCAACTCCCACGGCGTGTTCGTGCGCGGCGCGAAGGCGCACATGACCGGTGGCTGGAACCAGCACTGGATCATGCTGATGCCGACCATGAACCTGTCGGCCGAGGACCGCGACTACGCCATCGTCTGCGCGGTCCCCGGCGACGCCGAGGGCATCACCTACGTCTACGGCCGCCAGGCGTCCGACACCCGCGCGATGGAGCCGGGGACCATGGACCAGGGCAACGCCCGCTTCGGCGGGCAGGAGGTGCTGGTCCACTTCGACGACGTGTTCGTGCCCTACGACCACGTCCTGCTGGACGGCGAGTACGAGTTCGCGCAGGAACTGGTCGCCCGGTTCACCACGTACCACCGCGCCAGCTACGTCTGCAAGACCGGTCTCGGCGACGTGCTCACCGGCGCGGCCGCGCAGGCCGCGGAGTGGAACGGCGTGCCGGGCGCCTCGCACATCGCCGACAAGCTCGTGGAGATGACCCACCTCAACGAGACGATCTACTCCTCGGCCATCGCCTCGGCGCACGAGGCCAGCGAACTGCCGTCGGGCGTGTTCATGAACGAGCCGATGCTGGCCAACGTCGCCAAGCACAACGTGACGCGCTTCCCGTACGAGATCGCGCGCCTGGCGCAGGACATCGCCGGCGGCATGACCGACCCCAAGGGGGACCGCTCCAAGCGCCCCCACCAGCAGGCGGACGCCGACCTGTTCCTGCACGTGAGCGGGCGCAAC
>DATMKC010000376.1:0-2813 GCA_035553555.1 Egibacteraceae bacterium
GGAGCCCCAGCCGCAGCCCGACCTGGGAAGTGTCGACACCGGCGACACCAGTGCGATCGACCTGCCCTCCGCCCCGCCGGGTGGTGGCGTGGCGGCCGTGAACGCGTCGTCGGTTCGCCCTGGGGCGGCTCTGCGCGTACAGGTGTCCTTGCCCGCAGGGACGGCGGTGGCGATCATCCGCGGCGCCGTGGGAGACGGCTACCTGCGCATCGCGCCCACGCGCGAGGCGCTGCGCGCCCCAAGTGGGCTGGATCTGCTGGCCGGGGCCTTGGACGTGCAACTTGTCGGCGTGACCTTCGAGCTGGCAAGGCTCTGCCTGCCCTACGGCGAGGCCGCGTTACCGGAGGATGTGAGCGAGCGCGACATCCGGCTGCTGCACTTCGACGGTAGGCGCCCGCGCGACATCACGGTGCGGGTGAACGTGCGTGGCGACTCGGTATGCGGCGAGACGGACGGCTTCTCGCCGTTCGCCCTTGCCGTGCCCGAGATCTCCGCCGGGCCGACCCTGGAGCGACTTGGGTCAGCTGATGCGATCCGTTCCGCCAGCCAGGTCGCAGGCTCGCGTTTCCGGTCCGGTGTGCCGGTTGTGTACGTGGCCAGTGGAGAGACCTACGCGGACGTGCTGGCGTTAGGGCCTGTGGCGACCCCGAGTGGCGGCCCGATCCTTCTGACCCATCGCGACCAGCTGCCTGAGGCGACGCGTGAGATGCTGCTCCGCCTCATGCCGGGGCGCATCGTCATCCTGGGCGGCCACGGGGCCATCTCCGCTGTGGTCGAACAGGCGCTGCGGCAGTTCGCCGCCGACGGCGTGAGCCGCCTGTCGGGCTTCGACCGGTATGAGACCGCGAGCGCGCTACTAGCGGCGTCCTTCCCGGTGGCGACACCGGTCGTGTTCATCGCGACGGGTGAGAACTTCCCCGACGCGATCGCCGGCGGGGCGGCCGCCGCCCGTCTGAACGCTCCCGTGGTGCTGGTGCAGCCCGACGCCCTCCCGGCCGCGAGCGCTGCGGAACTGGCCCGGCTCCGTCCGGAGCGCATCTACGTGCTGGGCGGTTCCGGTGCCGTGAGCGCGGGGGTCCTGGTCCGTCTGGCCGAGTTCGCCTCCAGCTCGGTCGAACGGCTCGCCGGCGCGGACCGGTTCCACACGGCCGTGCGCATCTCCCACGAGTTCTTCCCGAGAGGCGCGTCGACGGTGTACCTGGCGGCCGGTGAAGAGTTCGGGGCGGCGCTCGCCGCTGTGCCCGCCGCCGCTCGCGACAGTGCGCCGATCCTGCTGACGCGGTCGTCGCAGATCCCGGCGGTGGTTCGCGACGAGTTGGAGCGCCTGCGCCCGGAGCGCATCGTCATCCTGGGGGCTCGAGGCGCGACGGCGGCGATGCTGCGGGAGGACGTCGCGGAGTTGCAGAGCCGCTGGCGCGTCCAGCGGCGCTAGGACGGCCGGTAGTCGGCCGGACCGAACCGCTCCAGCACCTTCAGCAGGGCCATCAGGTTGTGCTGCACGTTGTCCACGCGGATGCGGTTGTCGTACGCCTCCGTGCGCACGCCGCCGCGCACGCGCGCGCGGTCCGACACGTAGTACAGGTCCGCGTCGTCGGCGAACTCCAGCTGCATGACGCTGCGGATGCCGCGCACCAGCGCCACGCGGTAGCGCTCGGCCCGGCCGTCGTCGCCCACCTCGCGGGCCAGCCAGAACGCGTCGGCCAGGCCCTCCAGGTACACCCCCGTGGCGGACGCGTGCGGCGGGCCGTATCCCGGGCGGTCGGGGTCGTAGAAGCGGCCGCGCAGGTCCGGGTAGGGCGCCGAGTCCCACTGCTGCATGTCCAGCAGCCAGTCGTTCATCTCGAACACGAACGTGGCCAGCTCGTCGGAGCGCGTGTGCCGCCACGTCTCCACGTAGGCCTGCGTGTGCCACGGCACGAACGCGGGGTTGCGGTTGGCCGGGTCCAGGTGCCAGCCCCGGTAGAACCGGAACGCGCGCATGAGCCGTTCCAGGGTCGCGGGGTCTCGGCGCTCGGCGTAGCGGTGGGCCCAGAAGTACAGCGCCTCGCCGGGGTAGAAGTTGTGCTGGTCGTCCCGGTCGGCGGGACGGAACCAGGTGCGGAACGAGCCGTCCGGTTCGGCCAGGTGCACGGTGGTGGCCTCCAGGGCGTCGATGACCGGCGCCAGCCGTGGGCGGTCGGGATGCTCGGCCAGGGCCCGGCCGGCCAGCGCGACCGCACCGAGCTTCACCTTGTCCGGGCCCTCCTCGATCAGCCCGAGACCCAGTTGCTCGGTGTAGTAGGCGTCGAGGTTGCGGGCGACGTTGCGCCGGGTGAGCGCCCAGACGCGCTCGTCGTCCCGCCAGGCGGCGTAGCGGCCGAGCGCCGCCGTGGCCATCCACTGCCGCACGGTGTTGTCGCCCTGGGACTCCTCGCCGCGGCTGGGGAACCACTGGTAGGTCATGCGGCCGTCGGGGTGCACGGCGCGGGCGAGCCAGTCGCCCAGGCGGCGCGCCGTCGCCGCGACCGACGCCGCGTCGACGTCCTCCGCCCGCACGGTCTCGTTGCCGCGGAACAGGCGCCGGGCCCGCACCCCGCCGTCGCCGAGCAGCACCAGGAACTGCTCGGCGTCGAACACGCTGGCCTCGACGCCCGCGAGGTCTTCGAGGTCGCGCGCCTCGGCGAACAGCTCCAGCACGCGGGCGAACGAGCGGTTGGTGGCGAGCATCCACGTGGGGCTGTAGCGCGCCACCTCGCCGCCTCGGCGGAGCTCCAGGCCGCGCACGCCGCGATGCACGTTGTCCAGGGCGCCGGGCAGCGGCGAGTCCGGCGGCG
>DATMKC010000377.1:0-2270 GCA_035553555.1 Egibacteraceae bacterium
GGCGCGAGCCGCTGCGGCGGGCGCTGGACGTGGTGCGCGACGCCGCCGTGGCCGCGTACGACGAGCGCGCCGGCGCGCTGCTCAAGGACCCGTGGTCCGCGCGCGACGACTACATCCTGGTGCGCCTGGGCGAGCTCAGCCGCGCCGAGTTCCTGGACCGCCACGCCATCGGCACGCTGGACGACACGCGCCGCACGGACGTGTGGACGCTGCTGGAGAGCCAGCGCCACGCCATGGTGATGTACACCAGCTGCGGCTGGTTCTTCGCCGACGTGTCCGGCATCGAGACCGTGTACGTGCTGCGCTCGGCGGCCCGTGTCCTGGGGCTCTTGGAAGAGCTTGGCGCCGCGTCGCCGCGCGCGGAGGTGCTCGACGTGCTGGCGGAGGCGCGCAGCAACAAGCCGGGCGCGGGCAGCGGCGCCGACATCTGGCGCACGCAGGTGGCCGCGGCGGAGGTCACGCCCACCCGCGTCGCCGCGCACCTGGCGCTGACCGGGCTGGTGCGCCCGCTGACGGAGGTCGAGCAGGTGGGCGGGCACGCCGTGCACGTGGCCGACGTGCGCAGCGAGCAGCGCGGCCGCGTGGGGCTGGCCACCGCGCGGTTCCACGTGCAGTCGCTGGCCACCAGCCGCCACCACGACTTCACCGTCGCGGCGGTGCACCTGGGCGGCCTGGACTTCCACGGCGTGGTCGCGGAGACCGCGGCGCACCCGGGCGCGCACACGCTGGCGGTGGACGCGCTGTGGGACGAGTTCCCCACGGCGCCGCTGGCCCGCCTGCTGAACCTGGTCACCGACGTGCTGGACGGCGAGGAGTTCGACCTCGAGCAGGCGCTGCCGGAAGGCCGCCAGGACATCGTCCATGCCGTGTTCAGCGAGCTGGAGGGCCGCTTCCGCGAGGTGTACGAGCGGCTGTACACCGACCACCGGCGCATCCTGGAGATGCTGACGGCGGCCGGCTACAGCCTGCCGCGCGACCTGCGGGCGGCCGCGGAGCTGACCCTGTCCGGGCGGCTGGAGCAGCTGCTGGCCGGCGCCCCGGGCGAAGGCGGCGTGGACGACGAGGCGCTGGGCGAGGTGCGCGAGATCCTGATGCTCGCGCGGTCGCAGGGCTACCGGCTGGATCTGACGGCGCTGGAGCGGCTGCTCACGGGCACCGTGTCGTCGGCCGCGCGGGCCGCCGCGCACACGCTGGACGCGCACGACATCGAGGCCGTCGAACGCTGGATGGGCCTGTGCGCGGAGCTGGCCGTCGACGTCGACCTGTCGGAGGCGCAGGAGCACGCCTACGAGGCGGCGGTGCGGGCCCGCACCGGCCGGCTGAACCTGGAGCAGCGCGAGGCCGCCGAGCGCCTGGGCACCCGCCTGGGCCTGTCTCCCCTGGCCTGGGGCGGCGCCCCCTGACCCGTGGTGTGTCGACTGAGTCAACGCTGGATTGACCGAGTCGACACACCCGGGTGTGAGCGGCTGGCCTACACTCCACGGCCGATGCGAATCCTGCTTCTGAGCTGGGAGTACCCGCCGCGCATTCACGGCGGGCTGGGCCGCCATGTCCACTCGCTGTCGGTGGCGCTCGCGCGCGCCGGCCACGAGGTCCACGTGGTGACGCGGCCGCACGCGGACGCCCCGCTGGAGGAGGAGCGCGACGGCGTGCACGTCGTCCGCGCCCCCGAGCCGCCGCCCGTCCTGCCGCCGGGCGACTGGGTGGCCAACGCCCTGGCCGTGAACACCGGCCTGCAGACCACGGCGACGCGCCTGCTCAACGAGATCGACGTCGACGTGGTGCACGCGCACGACTGGCTGGTGGCCTACGCGGCCGGCGGCGTGCGCATCACCACCGGCCTGCCCCTGGTCGCCACCATCCACGCCACCGAGTACGGCCGCCACCAGGGCTACCTGCCCGGGCCCATGAACAAGTTCATCCACCAGGCCGAGTGGTGGCTGACCTACGAGGCGCGCCGCGTGATCACCTGCAGCGCCTACATGCGCGAGCAGGCCGAGCGCATCTTCGAGCTGCCCCGCGGCAAGGTCGACACCATCCCCAACGGCGTGACCACGGAGGACTTCGCCCTCCTGGACGGCGAGGAGTTGGCCGCCCTGCGCGAGGCGGCCACGCCCGACGGCGAGCACCTGGTCATCTACGCCGGCCGGCTGGAGTACGAGAAGGGCATCCAGACGCTGCTGCACGCCGTGCGCGACCTGCGCCGCGGCGGCACGCCGGTGCGGCTCATGGTCTGCGGCGAGGGCACCTACGGCGGCGAGCTGCGCGCC
>DATMKC010000378.1:0-13664 GCA_035553555.1 Egibacteraceae bacterium
GGCCAGGTCACCGGGGAAGTCCGAGCCTTGGAGGGCCGCCATGCGCTCGATCTGCGCGACGTTCGTCACCGGCATGATCCCGGGGATGATCGGCGCGTCGTAACCCTGGGCCCGCACCGCCTGGACCAGGTCGAAGTAGTCATGCGCGCGGAAGAAGAACTGCGTCACCGCGAAGTCCGCGCCGGCGGCGAACTTGCCCACCAGATGCTTCACGTCGGTGGCGAGATCCGGGGCCTCCGGATGCTTCTCCGGGTGGGCCGCCACGCCGACGCAGAAGTCGCCCTCCTCCTTGAGCAGCGCGACCAGCTCGTCGGCGTGCGTGAGCCCGCCAGGCGTGGCGGTCCACGGCTGCCCCGGACCGCCCGGCGGGTCACCGCGCAGGGCCATGACGTTGCGGATGCCGGCCTCACCGATCTGGCGCACGATCGCGCGCAGCTCGTCGACGGTCGAGCCGACGCAGGTGAGATGCGCAGCCGCCGTGATGCCGCTGGACCGCGCGATGCGCTGGGTGATGCGGATGGTGCGGTCACGCGTGGAGCCGCCGGCGCCGTAGGTCACCGAGACGAACGTGGGCTCCAGGTCGGCGAGCTCGGAGATCGCGCGCCACAGCTGCTGCTCGCCCTCGTCGGTCTTCGGCGGGAAGAACTCGAACGAGAACGATCGGCCGCGCTCGGCCAGCAGCTCCTTGACGGTGGCGGTCATCAGCAGGCGTCCACAACTTCCCCCCTCATATGGGTGCGGTTCCGGAGCCATGGCTCCGAAACCGCACCCAACGAGAGAAGCGGTCGGTCAGTGGTTCGTGGGCTTGGGCAGCCAGCTCATCATCCCGCGCAACTTCGCGCCGACCTTCTCGATCGGGTGCTCGGCCTGGCGGCGGCGCGTGGCCCGGAAGCTCGGCTGGTTCGCCTGGTTCTCCAGGATCCAGTCGCGGGCGAACTCGCCGTCCTGGATGCGCCGCAGCACCTCCTGCATGCGCTGCTTCACGCCGTCGTCCACCACGTACGGTCCCGACACGTAGTCGCCGTACTCGGCGGTGTCCGAGATCGAGTAGCGCATGCGAGCCAGGCCGCCCTCGTACATGAGGTCGACGATCAGCTTCAGCTCGTGCAGGCACTCGAAGTAGGCGACCTCCGGCTGGTAGCCGGCCTCCACCAGGACCTCGAAGCCCTTCTGCACCAGGCTGGAGGCGCCGCCGCAGAGCACCGCCTGCTCGCCGAACAGGTCGGTCTCGGTCTCCTCGGCGAACGTCGTCTCGATGACGCCGGCCCGCGCGGCGCCGATGCCCTTGGCGTAGGCGAGCGCGACCTCGCGCGCCTTGCCGGAGGCGTCCTGGTGGACCGCGAACAGCGCGGGCACGCCGTTGCCCTCCGTGTAGGTGCGGCGCACCAGGTGGCCGGGGCCCTTCGGCGCGACCATGCACACGTCCACGCCCGCGGGCGGCACGATCTGGCCGAAGTGAATGTTGAAGCCGTGCGCGAAGAACAGCGCGTTGCCGTCCACCAGCCCCGGCTCGATCTCGTTGCGGTACACCGCCGCCTGGACGGTGTCCGGCAGCAGGACCATCACGATGTCGGCGCGCTTCGCGGCGTCGCTGACGGGCAGGACCTCCAGGCCCGCCGCCTCCGCGTCCGCGGCGCTCTTGGAGCCCGGGTACAGGCCGACGACGACCTCGACCCCGGACTCGTGGAGGTTGCGGGCGTGGGCGTGGCCCTGCGACCCGTAGCCGATGACGGCGACGGTCTTGCCCTGGAGGTATTCCAGGGAGGCGTCGTCGTCGTAGTACATGCGTGCGTCGGACATTGCTACGCGGTCCTTTCCAGACGGAGGGCGCGCCCCTCGGTGATGCTCTTGCTGCCGCGGCCCACGGCGATCATGCCGGACCGCACCAGCTCACGGATGCCGTACGGGGTGAGCAGGCGCACCATCGCCTCGAGCTTGTCCGGCGAGCCGGTCGCCTCGATGGTGATGGAGTCGGTGTCCACGTCCACGACCTTGGCGCGGAACACGTCGGCGATCTCGATGATCTCGCCGCGCTCACCCGGGTTGACCGCCACCTTCACCATCTGGAGCTCGCGCTCCACGGCGGCGTTGTCCTCCAGCTCCACGATCTTCAGCACGTGGATGAGCTTGTTGAGCTGCTTGGTGACCTGCTCCAGGGCGGTGTCGGCGGCGTCCACGCGGATGGTCATGCGCGACACCCCATCCACCTCCGTGGGGCCGACCGCCAGCGACTCGATGTTGAAGCCGCGGCGGCTGAACAGGCCCGCGACGCGGGCCAGGACGCCCGGGCGGTCCTCCACCAGCACGGACAGCGTGTGCTTGGACATGGCTAGACCACGTTCCCTTCGCGCATGTTCTCGGGGAGCTGCCCGTCCGACGACGCCTGCTTGGCGGCGTCCACGCGGGCGTACCACTCCTCGGCCGACTCGATGATGTCGTCGTTGCTGGCGCCGGCCGGCACCATCGGGAAAACCTTCTCGGTCTGGTCGATGCGGAAGTCCACGATCACCGGGACCTCGCCCACCGCCAGCGCCTTGTCCAGCGTGGATTCCACGTCCTCCGCCTTGTCGCAGCGGAAGCCCACGCAGCCGTAGGCGTCGGCCAGCTTGACCAGGTCCGGCACGTCCGCCGGCATGTCCACCTGGCTGTAGCGCTCGTCGTAGAACAGCTGCTGCCACTGGCGCACCATGCCGAGGCCGGCGTTGTTCAGCACGCAGAAGATCACCGGCACGCCCTCGGTCTTGGCGGTGGCCAGCTCCTGCAGGGTCATCTGGAAGCTGCCGTCGCCGTCGACGGCGATCACGGTCTTGTCCGGCATGCCGACCTTGGCGCCGATCGCCGCCGGCACGCAGAAGCCCATGGTCCCCAGGCCGCCGGAGTTGATCCAGCTGCGCGGCTTCTCGAAGCGGATGTGCTGGGCGGCCCACATCTGGTGCTGGCCCACGCCCGTCACCACGATGCCCTCGCCGCCCAGCTTGTCGCTGATGGCGCGCACCACGGTCTGCGGCTTGAGCGGGCCGTCGGCCGGCTGCTCGGCGCGCAGCGGGTGGTCGCGGCGCCACGCGTCCAGCGTCGTCCACCACTCCGACAGGTCGTAGCGGTAGTCCTTCAGCGCCTCGGTCAGCACGTCGGTGATCTGCTGGAGCACCACGCGGCAGTCGCCCACGATCGGCACGTGCGCCTCGCGGTTCTTGCCGATCTCCGCCGGATCCACGTCGACGTGGATGATCCGCGCGTGCGGGGCGAAGGTCGCCAGGTTGCCGGTGACGCGGTCGTCGAAGCGCGCGCCCAGGGCGATGAGCAGGTCCGCCTGCTGCATCGACGTGACGGCGGCCCAGTGCCCGTGCATGCCCGGCATGCCCAGGTGCTGCGGGTGGCTGTCGGGGAACGCGCCCCGCGCCATGAGCGTGGTCACCACCGGCAGGTTGGCGAGTTCCGCCAGCTTGCGCAGCTCCTCGTGCGCGCCCGCCTTGATGATGCCGCCGCCGGCGTAGATGACCGGGCGCTTGGCCAGCAGGATCTCGCGGGCGGCCTCGCGCACCATCTTCCCGTGGCCGCGCACCGTCGGCTTGTACCCGGGCAGGTTCACGCGGTCCGGCCACGCGAAGTGGCAGGTCGCGTTGAGGATGTCCTTGGGGATGTCCACCAGCACCGGGCCCGGCCGGCCGGTGGAGGCGATGTGGAACGCCTCCTTGATCGCGCCGGGGATGCGGTCGGGGTCGGTGATCATCTCGTTGTGCTTGGTGACCGGCATGGTGATGCCGGTCATGTCCGCCTCCTGGAAGGCGTCACCGCCGACCGCGCCGGTCGGCACCTGGCCCGTGATCGCGACCATCGGCACGGAGTCCATGTGCGCGTCGGCCAGTGCGGTGACGAGGTTGGTGCCACCGGGGCCCGACGTCGCGATGGCCACGCCCGTGCGGCCCGTCGCCCAGGCGTAGCCCTCCGCCATGTGCCCGGCGCCCTGCTCGTGGCGGGCCAGGATGTGGCGGATGGACGAGTCCAGGATCGGGTCGTACGCCGGCAGGATGGCGCCACCGGGATGCCCGAAGACGACGTCGACGCCTTCCAGCTCCAGTGACCTGATGACGGCCTGCGCTCCGGTGATCTCCATGACGGCCCCTCGGGTCCGTGGTTCGTGTGCTGTGCCGCCCGCCACCCTCGGCGGGCAATGAAAAGACCCCTCGCCGGGATGGCAGAGAGGTCGCGCCTGGTGTGCTGCGGCCGTGCCGCGGGTCAGACCAGGCGCGGTGAGAGGGATACGAGCACGCCACGCGTCTCCATCATGCCGTGCACCTCCCCTCTCGCGCTGGTCCGTCGAGGCGGTTCGCCTCGCCGTCGGGTGCTACCCACGGTTTTGACGCGCCGCATCGCGCTGACCGCTGCGGCGCCATCGCCGCTCGCTAGTGTGGTCGCGTGTCCGACGAACTGTCAACTCGATAGCGAGAAGGTTTCGTCGGCGGGCGCAGGATCGCGCCAGCGGAGTGCCCGGGATCGCCGTTCGCGCGGCCTACCAGATGAAATGCCCCATATAGCCTGTCCGCCAGGACAAGGGTTTTTGCGGGTCGGTGGGTTCCCGACAGGGATCATGGGGGCACCAACAGGTCCTACATCAAGGCACCATGCGGCGGGCGGGTTCCCGCCCCCTCCCGCCGCAGACGGTGTCGCACACAGAGAGCCCCGACTCCCCCCGGTCGGGGCTCTCTATCTTTCTTGGGGCGAGGCTATCTGACGAGGCCGTGGCGCATGGCGGTGACGACGGCCTGGACGCGGTCGGTCGCCTTCAGCTTCTGGTAGATCCGGGACAGGTGGCTCTTCACGGTCTCGTCGCCGAGGCCGAGCGCGTCGGCGATCTCCTTGGTGGAGCGCCCGGTCGCCAGCTGCTCCAGCACCTCCTGCTCGCGCTTGGACAGCGGCTGGATGCCGGCGTGCATCGCCATCGGGCCCACGCGCTCCAGGAACGGCCGGGTCACGTCCGGGTGCAGGAAGCCCTTGCCGGCGGCGACCGCCCGCACCGCCTGCACCAGCTCCTCGCGGCGCACGTTCTTCGGCAGGTAGCCGGCCACGCCCGCGGCCACCGCGCGGGTCACCGTGTCGTGGTCGGTGAACATGGTGAGCGCCATGGTCCGGGTCGGGATGCCGCGCGCCTCGATCTCGCGCACGGCGGCCAGGCCGTCCATGCCGATCAGGTTCACGTCGACCAGGGCGACGTCGGGGCGGTGCTTCTCCACCGAGTCGATCAGGTCCTCGCCGGACGTGACGATCTCGATGACCTCCATGTCCGCCTCGAACGACAGCATGGTGGCCACGCCGTCGGCGACGACGCCGTGGTCCTCGGCGATGACGACGCGGATGGGAGTGGACCCCTCCGGGCGGTCGTCGCCCTGCTCGCCCGCGGACGATCCGAACGTGCTCACACTGGCACCTCCACGTGCACCGTTGTCCCCGCGCCCTGCTCGCTGTCCACACGGAACGTGCCGCGAGCAAGGCCCACACGCTGCGACATCAGCCCGAGCCCGTGGTGGCCGGGAGGCACGGCGGCGGGATCGAACCCAGCGCCGTCATCACAGATCTCCAAGCGGATCCGCCCCTCCACCACCTCCACGCGCACCTCGACGGTATCCGCCTTTGCGTGATTTGCCACATTCGCCAGGCAGCCCCGCACCGTCTCGAGCACCAGGATCTCCACCGCCAAGGGTAACGGAGGCAAGGGGTCCGGAGCGCTGAGGCTGCCCTCGACGCCGGCGGACAGCCGGATCTCCTCCAACGCGCCCAGCAGCGCCTCCCGCAGGCCGCCGGGCGTGACGATCTGGCGCCGCAGCGCCGCGATGACCTCGCGCAGGCGGTGGATGCCGTCGTGGACCAGCTGCTGCGTCGCCTTGGCGAGCTCGTCCGCGCGGGCACGGTCGTCCCGGGACAGCGACGAGCGCACGTTGTCCGCCTGGATCTCCGCGGCCGCCAGGTACGGCAGCACCTCGTCGTGCACCTGCAGGGCGATGCGGTTCCGCTCGCGCGTGCCCTCCTCCAGGATCTGGCCCGACAGGGCGGTGCGGGCGCGCTCCACGGCGCCGAGCTCGCGCTCCAGGCGCACGCGCTGCAGGGCGTTGCCCAGCAGCCCGGCGATGGCCTCCACGCCGGCGCGCGCCTGCTCGCTCAGGCCCGGCGGGACGCCGATGGTGAACGGCTCGGCGCCCGGCACGCTCACCGGCACGAGCCCCTCGCGCACCTCGCCGCCCGAGGAGACGTCCACCAGGTCGGTGTCCAGCGCGGAGCGCAGCGCGCCGAGCGCGATGATGCGCACCCGTTCGACGTCCCGCGCGGTCAGCAGCTCCGTGCCGAGCGCGTGGAGCGTCTCCAGCTCCCGCACGCGCGCCGCCAGCTGCTCGGCGCGGTCCTCCGCCTCACGGGCGGAGCGCAGCGCGCTGTAGCCGAGCCACAACGGCAGGGCGAGCAGCAGCACCGCAAGCGGCCCCACCTGCTCGTGGCCGATGACGATCAGGACCGACAGCAGCGTGACCAGGCCGAAGTCCAGCATGAAGTGCGGGAAGGGCGCCGCCGAGCCCTTGGCCGCCTCCAGGAACTGCACCTTGCGCCGCAGCAGCACCTGGAAGGAGACCGCCGCGGTGTTGACCACGGTGTAGACGATCACCGCGAGCATCGAGGCGACGATGTTGCTCCACGGCACCATGTCGGCCGCGAACGCCGCCGCGCCCGCCGACAGCGCGAGCTGGCTGCGGTTGAACAGGACCATCCAGATGGAGGTGCCGCCGCGCCATTCCCGCTCGTTGACCAAGCCCAGGAAGTTCACGACGATCGCGAGCGGCGGCGACAGGACCACCGCGGCCGACACGCTGACCGGGGCGCCGAGGCTGGCGTCGATGCTCCACTTGGGCGAGGCGGGGATGGTCAGCAGGTTCGCCGCGGCGATGAACAGGATCCACAGCAGGGTCGCCCACGGGTCCCGTGCGGCCTCCATGAGGCCGGCCGGGAAGAACAGCAGCGCCGCCCCTGCAAGAAGGGCGACGTACACGCCGAAGGCCGGGTGGACCTTCGTCTCCCGTTGAGGGGGAACTCCGGTTTCCACCCGGCCTCCTGAGGCTCCGGCCGCGCTCGTCAACCCCCGAGCGCGTGCCGGCAAACCTTACCGCACCGACAGGTGCGGGAGTGCGCTCTTACCAGGCCGTCTTGTTGGCCAGACCGCTGGCGACCAGGGCCGCAAGCGTGGTGAGGGCGGCGATGACGCGGGGCGAGAACTTCTTCATGATGATCCTCCTGATGATGTTTTGCGTTTCGGGCATGGACAAAACACTGTCTGGCTGAACGCCCGCCCTGGTTCGCTCACGCGAACCGATCGAGGAGCCAGACGAGGAGGAGGCCTCCGCTCCAAGACCAGTGATACCACGCCGATACGTGACGCCCCAAGCACGGTGCGCAATCTCGGAGAGAAAATGCCCGATTTGGGAGCCTTGGAGTAACGAAATCGTTACTTACCGTGATATCGGCCCTGGTCTCGTGCGGTAGCCGCGCACTCGCGTGCGGAGCCGCCCCACTCCCCTCGGATACCTGTCGGCGACAAGGCCACTGCCGCAACCACTTTGCCGACATGTCTGCTCACCGGCCCCACGAGGGGGACGGGTGCCGTCCGTGGCTGCGACGCGCCGCACCTGCAGGCTCCGAGGGGAGCCCCGGGGCGCTCCGGCGCCGGCCGCCCAGGCGAACCCAGACGGTCGCGACGCCTCGCGTCGAGTGGCACAAGCCTAAACAGCAGTCACACAAGTCGTCAACAGTTGACTTCGGCGACGCTGAGGCGGCGGTTCAGCGCCAGCCCTGCACCTGCAGCTGGATCTGCCGGGGGCGCGCCTGGTCCAGCTCGATGAACATGATCCGCTGCCACCGGCCCAGGGCCAGCCGGCCGTCGACGACCGGCACCGTCTCGGAGGACGCGCCCAGCAGCATCTGCTTGATGTGGGCGTGGCCGTTGATCGGCTCCTCCTCCGGCGCGCCGGCCAGGGTCTCCGGCGCGCGCAGCTCCAGGTCGTCGTGGCGGTAGTAGGCGTCCGCCGGCACCAGGTGCTCCATGAACAGGCGGAAGTCCTCCAGGAAGCACGTCTCCCGCTCGTTGATCTTGACCGCGCAGGTGGTGTGCTCGCTGTAGACCGTGAGCGTGCCGTCCTGGACGCCGCTGGCCTCCAGCAGGGACTGGCAGTCCTCGGTCACGTCGGTGACGTGGAACGCGCGCTCGGTGTGCAGGCCAAGGGTCCGGCGGGCCAGGACGGGCGTGCGGGTGGCGAGGTCGGTGACGATGTCGGCATCGACCGTGCGCGGACGCTGCATGGTGGGGGCCTCCGGCGACGGAGCGGCACCGCGGACACCGGCGCGAACGCCGTCGACAGACGAGTCGTTCTGGATCGGCTGCACTCTACTCGCTTTCGTCACGGATGCCGGATAGGGGCCCGACGTGCGATTCTCCATGCTGTCAGCATTCGCCAGCCTCGGCCATTCGGCCGGGCCGCCGGCGCTCATGCGAGCCGGTGGACCGAGTCCCGCGCCAGCTCGGCCAGGGCGGACCTGGCCGGCTCGGGGACCGCGGCCAGAGCCTGCACCGCCTCCGCGAGGCGCTGCTCCATCTCGCGCTCCACCGCCGCGAGCGCCCCGGTGTCGCGCACGATCCGCCGCACGCGGTCGGCGCCGTCGTGATCCAGCGCCGGGTCGCCCAGCGCCGCCGCCACCGCGGCCCGATCGCGGTCGCCCGCCAGCTCCAGGGCGCGCAGGACCAGCAGCGTGCGCTTGCCCTCGCGCAGGTCGCCCAGCGCCTCCTTGCCCGTCGCGGCCGGGTCGCCGTACAGGCCCAGCACGTCGTCGCGCAGCTGGAACGCGACGCCCAGCGCATCGCCATAGGCGCTCAGGGCGCTGCCCAGCGCATCCCCGGGCCGTGAGGAGCCCGCGCCGCCCAGCGCCGCGCCCAGCTGCAGCGGCCGCGTGACCGTGTAGCGGCCCGACTTGAGCAGCGCCACGCGCAGGGCCTCCTCCGCGGTGGGCCGCGGCAGGCCCGCCAGCCTCAGGTCCAGGTATTGGCCGGCCATGACCTCCACGCGCAGCCTCGTGAAGACCTCGCGGGCCGCCGCGGGCTCCGCGACCGCGGCGGCCGCGCGGTCGAACAGCTCGTCGGCCCAGACGAACACGATGTCACCGGCCAGGATGGCCGCGCCGATCCCGAACCAGCCGGCGTCGCCGACCAGCCCCTCGGCCGCGTGCCACTCCGCCATCGCGCGGTGCAGCGCGGGCCGCCCGCGCCGCCACTGCGCCCGGTCCATGACGTCGTCGTGCACCAGCGCGAACGTGTGCAGCAGCTCCACGGCCGCCCCGGCCGTGTGCACGGCCTCGCCGAGTTCGCCCTCCAGCGCCGCGCCGGCGGCCCGCGCGCCCCAGTGGACGAACGCCGGCCGCAGGCGCTTGCCGCCCGACAGCGCGAGCTCGACCGCCGGGGTGGCGACGTCGGCCAGCGCGGGGTCGAGCGCGGCCAGGCGCGCGGAGGCCTGCGCCAGGTAGGCCCGCAGCACCGCCTCCACGGGAGCCCGCGCCGCCTCCAGGGCGGTCGGGCCGGCGGCTGCGGGCGGCGGCACGCTCAGCCCAGGAGCCTGGCGCGCAGCAGCTCGTTCACCATCGCGGGATTGGCCTTGCCCTGCGACGCCTTCATCACGGCGCCGACCAGCGCGCCGATGGCCTTGGCGTTGCCGTCGCGCACGCGCTGGGCGGCGTCGGCCTGCTCGGCGATCACCTGGTCGACGATGGCCTCCAGGGCGCCGGTGTCGCTGATCTGCTCCAGGCCGCGCTCGGCGACGATGCCCCGTGGGGAGCCCTTGCCCTCCAACACGTCCGTGAGCACCTCGCGCGCGAGCTTGGTGGACAGCGTGCCGTCGCCGACCAGTGCCACCAGCTCCGCCAGCTGGACGCCGGTGACGGGCGCCTCGGCGGGCTCCATCCCGCGCTCGACCGCCCAGCCGGTGATCTCGTTCACCAGCCAGTTGGCGGCCTCGGGCGCGGACGCGCCGGCGGCCACCGCCTCGTCCAGCCTGCCGACCAGCCTGTTGCCGACCACGGTCCCCGCGCGGTCCGCGGGCAGCCCCAGCTCGTCGCGCAGCCGGGTGCGGGCCTGGGCGGGCAGTTCCGGCAGGCCGGCGCGGATCTGCTCGATCCACGCGGAATCGGGCGCGACCGCCACCAGGTCCGGGTCGGGGAAGTAGCGGTAGTCGGTGGCCTCCTCCTTGCTGCGCAAGGTGGAGGTGGTGCCGGCGTCCTCGTTCCAGTGGCGCGTCTCCTGCACGATGCGCTCGCCGGCTTCCACCATGTCGATCTGGCGGGCGATCTCGTACTCGATCGCCCGGCCCAGGCTGCGCACCGAGTTCATGTTCTTCACCTCGACGCGCGTGCCGTACTCGGCCTGCCCGGCCGGGCGGATCGAGATGTTGGCGTCGCAGCGCATCGAGCCCTCTTCGAGCTTGGCGTCGCTGATGCCCAGGGCCAGCACGATGGCGCGCAGCTCGGTGAGGTACGCCTTGGCCTCCTCGGCGCTGCGCACGTCGGGCTCGGACACGATCTCCAGCAGCGGGATCCCGGCGCGGTTGTAGTCGACCAGGGAGTAGTCGGCGCCGTGGATGCGCCCCGACGTGCCCACGTGGAGGCTCTTGCCGGTGTCCTCCTCCATGTGCACGCGCGTGATGCCGACGACCTTCTCGCCTTCAGAGGTGTCCACCCGCAGGGAGCCGCCCAGGCAGATCGGCACGTCGTACTGGCTGATCTGATAGTCCTTGGGCATGTCGGGATAGAAGTAGTTCTTGCGGTGGAACTCGCTGGTCGGGGCGATGCGGCAGCCCAGGGCCAGGCCCAGCTTGATCGCCGCGGCCACCGCCTCGCGGTTGACCACCGGCAGGCTGCCGGGCTGGCCCAGGCACACCGGGCAGGTGCGCGTGTTCGGCTCGCCGCCGAAGTCGATCGCGCACGAGCAGAACATCTTGGTGCGCGTGTCCAGCTCCACGTGCACCTCGAGGCCGATCACGGCCTCGTACGTCGTCTCGGTCACGGTGCTCATGCCGCGGCGCCTCCCGGCGTCTCCAGCGCGTTCGCGCCTCGGGGGGTGGGGTCGAAGGCGAGGTCGGCCTCCAGCGCGCGGGCCACGCGGAACATCGCCGGCTCGCCCAGCACGGGCGCCATGACCTGCAGGCCCACCGGCAGGTGATGCTCGTCCAGGCCGATCGGCAGGCTGAGCGCCGGGGCGCCGGCCAGGTTGGACGGGATCGTGTAGACGTCGTTCAGGTACATGGCCAGCGGGTCGTCGACCTTCTCGCCCACCGTGAACGCGGTGCTGGGCGTCGTCGGGCCGACCAGCACGTCGCACTGCGCGTACGCCTCGGCGAAGTCGCGGATGATCAGCGTGCGGACGCGCTGCGCCTGGGCGTAGTAGGCGTCGTAGTAGCCGGCCGACAGCGCGTACGTGCCGATCATGATGCGGCGCTTCACCTCCGGGCCGAAGCCCGCGGCGCGCGTGTTCGCCATCATCTCCTCGGCCGTCTCGCCGGGCACGCGCAGGCCGTAGCGCACCCCGTCGTAGCGCGACAGGTTGCTGGAGGCCTCGCTCGGCGCGATCAGGTAGTAGGCGGCCACGCCGTAGGAGGCGTGCGGCAGGCTCACGTCGACCACCGTGGCGCCCAGCTTCTCCAGGCGCGCGACGGCCTCGTCCACGCGGGCTCGCACGCCCGGCTCCATGCCCTCGGCCATGAACTCGCGCACCACGCCGACGCGCAGGCCCTGCACGCCCTTGTCGATGCCGGCGAGGAAGTCCGGCTTGGCCTCGGGGATCGACGTGGAGTCGGCGGGGTCGTGGCCGGCGATGGCGTCCAGCAGCAGCGCCGCGTCGGTGACGGAGCGCGCGAACGGGCCGACCTGGTCCAGGGAGGACGCGAACGCGATCAGGCCGAAGCGGCTGACCAGCCCGTAGGTCGGCTTCACGCCGACGATGCCGCAGAACGCGGCCGGCTGGCGGATGGACCCGCCGGTGTCCGTGCCGATGCCCAGCGGGGCGTCGAACGCCGCGACCGCGGCGCTGGACCCGCCGGAGGAGCCGCCCGGCACGCGGGCGAGGTCCCAGGGGTTGTAGGTCTTGGAGAACGCCGAGTTCTCCGTGGACGAGCCCATCGCGAACTCGTCCATGTTGGTCTTGCCGAGCACCACGACGTCGGCCTGGCGCAGCCGCTTGACCACGGTGGCGTCGTAGGGGGGTCGGTAGGTCTCCAGGATGCGCGACGCGCAGGTGGTCTCGATGCCCTTGGTGGCGAGGATGTCCTTGAGGGCCAGCGGCACGCCGGCCAGCGGCCCGAGCGGCTCGCCCGCCGCGCGGCGGCGGTCGACGTCGCCGGCGTGGGCCAGCGCCTGCTCGTCCAGCACCTTCAGGAACGCCTTGACCCGGCCGTCGGTGGCGCGGATGCGGTCCAGGTGCGCCTGGGCGACCTCGCGCGCGCTGACCTCGCCGGCGGCCAGGAGGTCGCGCAGCTCGGCGGCGGTCCTGGTGACGAGCTCGCTCACGCCTCGCCACCCACTATCTTGGGCACGCGGAAGCGGCCGTCCTCGGCCTCCGGGGCGGTGGAGATCGCCTCCTCGGGCGACAAGGACTCGTGCGGCTCGTCCGCCCGGAAGACGTTCGCCAAGGGGTAGGCGTGGCTGGTGGGCGGCACGTCGCCGCCCGCCGCCTCCCCCACCTGCTCGGCGTAGGCGAGGATGTCCGACAGCTGCGAGCGCAGCGCCTCGACCTCCTCGTCGGACAGCGCCAGGCGCGCGAGGCGCGCCACGTGCCGGACGTCGTCAGTGCTCAGTGCCATAGCGCCCAAAGCTAGCAGCGCTCCCCGGGGGTCCCCATTCGAACGGGTGTGGGGACTGCGGGATACCGCGGTGCCCGCACCCGTTCAAACGGGGATCAGGCGTCGAGGAGCGCGATGAAGGCGGCTTCGTCCAGGGCGGGGACGCCGAGTTCGGCGGCCTTGGCGGCCTTGCTGCCCGGGTCGGCGCCCACCACCACGTAGTCGGTCTTCTTGGACACGCTGCCGGCGACCTTGCCGCCGCGGTCCTCGATGGCCTGCTTGGCCTCGTCGCGCGTGAAGCCCTCCAGGCCGCCGGTGAGCACGAACGTCTTGCCGGCCAGGCTGTCGCCGACCTTGGTGACGTCGGTGTCCATGCGCACGCCCAGCCCGGCGAGGTCGTCCACGAGCTTGGCGTTGCGGTCGTTGTCGAACCACTGGCGCACCGCCGCGGCGATGATCGGGCCGACGCCGGTCACCCCGGCGATCTCGTCCTCCGTGGCGGCGCGCAGCCCCTCCATGGACCCGAAGTGGCGGGCGAGCAGGCGCGCGACGGTGCCCCCGACGTGGCGGATGTTCAGCCCGACCAGCAGGTGCTCGAACGGCCGGGCCTTGGACGCCTCGATGCCGGCGAGGAGGTTGTCGACCTTGCGCTCGCCGAACCGCTCCAGCTCCAGCAGCTCCGCCCGCCGGTCGGCCAGCCGGTAGACGTCCGCCAGGTTGGCCACCAGCGCCTTGTCCAGCAGCACCTTGGCGGTCTCGTAGCCCAGCCCCTCGATGTCCATCGCGCCGCGGCGGTGCGCCAGTGGTTCGACA
>DATMKC010000379.1:0-2372 GCA_035553555.1 Egibacteraceae bacterium
ACTCCAACAACGACGGGACCGGCGACATCCGCGGGCTCATCGAGCGCCTGGACTACCTGCAGCGGCGAGGCGTAGAACGGCAGCAGCCAGATGCAGTCGATGCCCAGCCACTGCAGGTAGTCCAGGCGCTCGATGAGCCCGCGGATGTCGCCGGTCCCGTCGTTGTTGGAGTCGGAGAAGCCCCGGACGTTGACTTCGTAGATGATCGTGGTGCGGTACCACTCCGGGTCGCTCTGCAGGGTCACCGTGTCGTCCTCGTCCTCGTCGTCGCCGCCTACAGCGCGCGCAGGCGCAGCACGTGCCCCGGCTCGGTGTGCGGGTCCAGGCGCACGTAGTTGTCCGGCCCGTGCCAGATGTAGGTGGTATCGGTCACCAGGTCGTGCGCCTCGAACGGTCCGGCGTGCTCCAGGCCCAGCTGCCACATGTCCAGCCAGGTGACGCCCTCCTGCACGTGGTGCGGGTCCAGGTTGACCACCACGAGCACCGCGTCGGTGCGGTTGGCCGCCACCTTGCTGAAGCACAGCAGCGCATCGTTGCCGATGTGGTGGAACCACACGTTGCGCAGCAGGTGGAACGCCGGGTGCTCCCGCCGGATGCGGTTCACCCGCGCGATCCACGGTGCCAGCGAGTCCGGGCGGTCCCAGTCGCGCGGGCGGTAGGCGTACTTCTCGGAGTCCAGGTACTCCTCGCTGCCGGCGCGCAGCGGCGTGTTCTCGTACAGCTCGTAGCCGGAGTAGATGCCGTAGCTGGGCGACAGCAGCGCCGCCAGCAGCAGGCGGATCTTGAACGCGGGGCGCCCGCCGGTGACCAGGTACTCGGTGAGGATGTCGGGCGTGTTCGGCCAGAAGTTCGGCCGGAAGTAGTCCGCCATGTCCGAGTGCGCGAGCTCGGTGACGTACTCGGTGAGCTCGTGCTTGGAGTTGCGCCACGCGAAGTAGGTGTAGCTCTGGCTGAAGCCCAGCTTGGCCAGCGCCTGCATCATCTTGGGGCGCGTGAACGCCTCCGCCAACAGCAGCACGTCGGGGTGCTCGCGCTTGACCTCGGCGATCACCCACTCCCAGAACGGCAGCGCCTTGGTGTGCGGGTTGTCCACGCGGAAGATGCGGATGCCCTGCGCGATCCAGTGGTCCAGCACCGACTTGAGCTCGTTCCACAGACCGTCCTGGTCCGGCGTGTCGAAGTCGATCGGGAAGATGTCCTGGTAGCGCTTCGGCGGGTTCTCGGCGTAGGCGATCGACCCGTCGGCGCGGTGGCGGAACCACTCCGGGTGCTCGGTCACCCAGGGGTGGTCGGGGGAGCACTGGATCGCGAAGTCCAGCGCCACCTCCAGGCCGAGGCGCTGCGCCTCGCCGACGAAGTCGCGGAAGTCCTCCAGCGTGCCCAGGTCCGGGTGGATCGCCTTGTGGCCGCCTTCCTCCGAGCCGATGGCCCAGGGCACGCCAGGGTCGTGCGGCCCCGGCGTGAGCGTGTTGTTGGGGCCCTTGCGGTGCGTCCGCCCGATCGGGTGGATGGGCGGCAGGTACACCACGTCGAAGCCCATGTCGGCGATGGCCGGCAGCCGCTTCGCCGCCTCCTTGAACGTGCCGGAGCGCGCCGGCCCGCCGTCCATCCCGGCTTCTTGGGGCAGCTCGGCGCCCTCCGAGCGCGGGAACAGCTCGTACCAGGCGGAGAAGCTGGCCTTCTCCCGGTCCACCCACAGGGCCAGCTCGGGCGAGGTGGTGGGGTCCAGCTTCTCCGGATGGCGCTCCAGCAGCGCGACCAGGTCGTCGGCGGAAGCCGCCGCGACCTTCTCCGCGTCGGCGGCGTCGGAGCGCAGCAGCTCGGCGGTCTCCGCCATGACCTGTGCGAACGCCTTGGGCCCTTGGCGCCGCTCCAGCAGCCGGGCGCCCTCCTCGAACTCCAGGGCGAGGTCGTCCTGGCCGGCGGCGTGCTTCTTGACCAGGCCGTCCAGCCAGCTGGCGTAGTGGTCGGTCCAGGCGCACACCGCGTAGCGCCACGGGCCTTCGCGGTCGGCCTCGAAGCTGCCGTACCAGCGGTCGTTGACGTCGGCGCGCAGCGCCGACTCGCGCCAGGTGCGGTCGCCGGGGCCGCGGTAGCGCACCGCCGCGGCCACCTGCTCGTGGCCCTCGCGGAAGACGTCGGCCGACACGACGATCTCCTCGCCGACGACCGCCTTCGCGGCGTAGCGCCCGCAGTCGACCGACGGGCTGACGTGCTGGACCTGGACGCGGCCGCGCGGGCCGTGTCCGCCGGTGTCGTGTGCGTTGGACCTGTCTGGCACGGCCTTCGCTGCCTCCTCGCGGCGAAATCCTGCGGGGACTCCGCCCTACCCGGGCCTCCGGGACCCTATCCCAACCACCCTGTCACCGGCA
>DATMKC010000380.1:0-2791 GCA_035553555.1 Egibacteraceae bacterium
GCGCCGTCCCAGCCGGCCAGCACCGGCGTCCGTCCGGCGGCCTCGGCCGCCTCCTTCGCGGCGCGCAGCTCCTCCGGCAGCGTCAGTGCCCAGTCAGCCAGGAAGCGCTCTCGGCCCGCGACCACCGCGACGCCGTCCACGACGCCCTGCACGCCCAGACCCTCCGCGCTGGCGAAGGACTCCACCGGCGGCAGCGTCCCGAGCCGCTCGCGGGCGGCCTTGGCGATCGCCTGCGCGATGGGGTGCTCGCTGGCGTCCTCCAGCGCCCCGACCAGGCGCAGCGCGTCGTCCTGGCTGACGCCGGGAGCGGTGGTCACGTCCACCAGGCTCATGCGCCCGCTGGTGACCGTGCCGGTCTTGTCCAGCACGACCGTGTCGATGCGCCGCGTGGACTCCAGCACCTCCGGGCCCTTGATCAGGATGCCCATCTGCGCGCCGCGGCCGGTGCCCACCAGCAGCGCCGTCGGCGTGGCCAGGCCCAGCGCGCACGGGCAGGCGATGATCAGCACGGCCACGGCGGCCGAGAAGGCCATGGCGGCGCCCTCGCCGGCCAGCAGCCAGAACACCAGCGTGGCCAGGGCGAGCACGATCACGATGGGCACGAACACGCCCGAGACGCGGTCGGCCAGGCGCTGCACCTCGGCCTTGCCGCTCTGCGCCTGCGTGACCAGCCGCGCGATCTGCGCGAGCTGGGTGTCCGCGCCCACACGGGTGGCGCGCACGACCAGGCGCCCGCCCGCGTTGACCGTGGCCCCGGTGACGGCGTCACCGGGGCCGACCTCCACGGGCACGCTCTCACCGGTGAGCAGCGAGGCGTCGATGGCGCTGGTGCCGTCCTCCACGACGCCGTCCGTGGCGACCTTCTCGCCGGGACGGACCACGAAGCGCATGCCCACGCGAAGCTGATCGACCGGGATGCGGACCTCTTCCGGGCCGCCCGGACCGTCGCGCAACACCGCGACGTCCTTGGCGCCGAGCCCGAGCAGCGCCTTGAGCGCGGCGCCCGAGCGGCGCTTGGCCTTCGCCTCGTAGTAGCGGCCGGCCAGGATGAAGGTGGTGACCGCCGCGGCGACCTCCAGGTAGACCTCGTGCAGGCCAGAGGTGCGCTGCACCGTCAGCGAGAACGCCATGCGCATGCCCGGCATGCCGGCGTCGCCCAGGAACAGGGCCACCAGCGACCAGGCGTAGGCGGCCAGGGTGCCGATCGAGATCAGGGTGTCCATGGTCGCGGTGCCGTGCCTGGCGTTGGTCCACGCCGCGCGGTGGAACGGCAGCGCGCCCCACACCACCACCGGCGAGGCCAGCGTCAGCGCCAGCCACTGCCAGTTGCGGAACTGCAGCGCCGGGATCATCGACACGGCCAGCACCGGCACGGTCAGCGCCAGCGACACCAGCAGGCGCGTGCGCAGCGCAGCCGTCGGGTCCGGCTCCTCCTGCCCGTCCGCGCCCGATGCGCCGGGTGCCGTCTCGGGCGTGGGCAGCGTGGCGGTGTACCCGGCGGCCTCGACCTGGGCCACCAGGTCCTGCGGGGCCACCGAGGCGGGGAAGCGCACCAGCGCCTGCTCGGTGGCGTAGTTCACGCTGGCCTGCACCCCGTCCAGCTTGTTCAGCTTCTTCTCGATGCGCATCGCGCACGAGGCGCACGTCATGCCGCCGACGTCCAGTTGCAGGAACTGCAGCTCGCCGGCGCCCTGCTCCGTGGGTGTGCTCATGGCGAGACCTGGGGCAGCGTGCGCGGACCGCCGCCGGGGCCGTCGGCCAGCGAGTAGCCGGCCTCCTCGACCGCCTCGCGGACCGCCGTGTCGTCAAGCGGCGCCTGGCTGGTGACGGTGACCTGGCCGGAGGACAGGTCCACCTGGACGTCGGTCACGCCGTCCAGCGCTCCGACCTCCTCCGACACGCTCGCGACGCAGTGGCCGCAGGTCATCCCCGTGACGGTGTAGGTCTGGACGCTCATGTGCCCCTCCTTGGTCGTTGGCCGATGCGGTGTGTGCAACAATACCCCCCTGGGGTATATTCCGCAACACGGCCACCGGGGTGGAGTACCCGTCGCCGGTATCCTTCCACCGACAAGGAGGGCGGCATGCGCGGCTACACCATGGACAAGGACGACTACCTCAAGCGCCTGAAGCGCATCGAGGGGCAGGTTCGCGGGTTGCAGCGCATGGTCGAGGAGGACACGTACTGCATCGACCTGCTGACGCAGATCAGTGCCGCGACCAAGGCGCTGCAGTCGGTGGCCATCGGCGTGCTGGACGAGCACGTGCGCCACTGCGTCGCGCACGCGGACGGCGACAAGGCCGAGGAGATGGTCGAAGAGGCCATCCGCGCCATCGAGCGCCTGGTCCGCTCCTAGCCCCCCGGCCTTCCCAACCTGGAACGTTCGTCCGGTACTCGGACGAACGGTTCAACCCTCGGCGGCGCGCGGCAGGACGAACAGCAGGCGCCAGCCCCGGTCGGGGAAGCCCGCGGCGTCCGCCACGCGCGCCGACGGCTCGTTGTCCATCGCGTGGAAGTACAGCGGCACCTTGCCGCGCGCGACGATTGCCGACGCGGCCGTGGCCACCAGCCGGCGCGCCAGTCCGCGCCCGCGCGCGTGCTCCTCGGTGCCCACGGCGATCTCCCAGCCGTGCTCGTCGTGGCGCTTGATCCCCACCCCCGCCGCGTAGCGGCCGTCGTCGTCCCAGGCGACCAGGGCGTCGCCGCCGAACGGGCGCAGCCACTCCGGCAGGCGCTCGTCCGTGGCCGCCACCCACTCGCCAAGGGGCGGCAGCTCGGCGGCGTGCTGGCC
>DATMKC010000381.1:0-3730 GCA_035553555.1 Egibacteraceae bacterium
GCGCGGCTTCGACTTCGCCACCGACGGCACCATCACGGGCCGCTTCTCCAACGGGCAGACGAAGCTCCTGGGCGCCGTCGCGATCGCGACGTTCAACAACCCGGGCGGCCTGCAGAAGTACGGCGAGAACCTCTACAGCGCGACCCTCAACTCCGGCCAGGCGCTGGTGGGCCTGCCGGGCGACGGCGACGCCGGCGTGATCGCCCCCGGGTCGCTGGAGATGTCCAACGTCGACCTGGCGCAGGAGTTCACCAACCTGATCATCGCCCAGCGCGGGTTCCAGGCCAACGCGCGCAGCATTTCCTCCAGCGACGAGATGCTGGCCGACATCGTCAACTTGAAGCGCTGACGCTTCGCGTCAGCGGGCCGGCGCCGCTGGACGTTCGCTGCGGCGCCGGGGCACACTGCGGGGCGGAGCAGGCGCGCGTCCAGGCGCGTTCGCGCGTTTCGCCCGCCTCGTTGCCCCGCCCAGCGCCTTTGCGGGCGGGGCGGTTAAGTCCGCTCGGCAAAAGCCGAGTAGATCTTGAGAAGAATTTTTCCGCACGGATGAGCCCACGCACAGGGAGGTGCCCGGGTGATCCTCGTTCATCGCCTCAAGGGCGAGCCAATGTTCTTGAACGCGGACCTCATCGAGTCGATCGAGGCCAGGCCGGACACCGTCGTGACGCTGGTGGACGGGCGCAAGACCGTGGTCGCGGAGACGCCCGAGGAAGTCGTCGACCGCATCCGCCTGTTCCGGGCCGCCGTCCTGGCCGCGGTGGAGGACATGCGCGCCCAGGGCCCCGAGGGCGGCTCCCTGGTGCTGTTGCGCAACGACGAGGAATGACATGAACCCCACGTTCATCGGTGGGATCCTGCTGTCGCTCGGCGCGATCGCCGGGGCCACCATCATCGACGGCAACTCGTTCGGTGTGCTGTTCGGCCCGTCGGCGGTGGTGCTGGTGTTCTTCGGCACCATCGGCGCCAGCTCCGTGGGTTACAACGTGACGGAGCTCAAGCAGATCCCCGGTGCCATCACGCATGCCCTCAAGGGCTCGCCGCCGGACCACGACGCCACCATCAACCGCCTGGTCAGCTTCGCCAACACCGCGCGCCGCGAGGGTGTGCTGGCCCTGGAGCGGCGGCTGGACGAGGTCGACGACCACTTCCAGCGCGCCGGCCTGCAACTGGTCGTCGACGGGGTGGACCCGGATCAGGTGCGCCAGTTCCTGGAGATCGAGATCGCCGCGGCCGACGAGCGCCACCAGGTGGGCATCAGCTTCTTCAAGACGATGGCCGGCTATGCGCCCACGATGGGCCTGCTCGGCACGATCATCGGCCTGGTCAACATGCTGGCCAACTTGAGCGACCCCTCCCAGCTCGGCAAGGGCATGGCGCTGGCGCTGCTGACCACCCTGTACGGCGTGCTGTTCGCCAACCTGGTGTTCCAGCCCGTCGCGGAAAGGCTCACGCGCGCCAACTCCGCTGAGCTGTCCTCGCTGGACATGGCGCTGGACGGGATCCTGGCCGTCCAGGCCGGCACGAGCCCGCGCATGCTGGCGGAGCGCCTGGAGACGTACCTGGCCCCGGAGCGCCGCCAGGGTTACGAGGCCCGGATCGCCGCCGGGGACCCGGCCACCGCCGGCAGCCCCGTCGCCGCGCCCGCGGCCTAGCGGACGGGGAGAACTGCCATGGCGCGCGGAAAGGCCAGAGGCCGCGAGGAGCACGGCCCCAAGCGCGGCGGCGGCGGGGGCGGCGATGGCGATGGTGGCGACTCCCGCTGGCTGACCACCTACGGCGACATGGTCACCAACCTGCTGGGCTTCTTCGTGATCCTGTTCTCGATGAGCTCGGTCGATCCGGCGCGGTTCCAGAGCTTCGTCGAGGGCCTGTACGAGACGACGTTCCGCAACGAGTCCATCCTCGACGGCGGCATCACCATCGACGGCGAGCTGGTCGGGCCCGGCGGGGAGCCGAGCGGCCTCACGCCGGAGGAGCAGGCCGCCGAGGAGCTCAAGGTCTCCATCGAGGGCCTGCGCGAGACCGGCGCGCAGATCGAGCAGGCGCTGCAGTCCGCCGGCATGGGGGGGCTGGTGGACTACAAGATCGACCAGCGCGGGCTGGTGCTCACGATCGGCACGGACGCGGTGCTGTTCGAGACGGGATCCACCGAGTTGTCCCCCCAGGGGCGGGACCTGCTGGCGCAGATCGCGCCGGTCCTGGCCCGCGTGCCCAACGACATCCGCGTCGAGGGCCACACCGACAATGTGCCGCTGAACCGGGCGGGCTACACCAACTGGAACCTGTCCACGGATCGCGCCGTGGCGGTGCTCAACCTGCTCCACGAGGTGCACGGCGTGGACCCCGTCCGGCTGCTGGCCGTCGGGTATGGGGAATTTCGTCCGATTTCCGAGAACGAAACTGCTGAAGGTCGGGCCGCGAACCGCCGAGTTGAAATCATCGTCGCTGTTCCGGAGAGAAGGTCCAATGTCAGCCAGTAGCGAAGCGCTTGCCGCGCCCGCGCCCGCGGCCAAGTCGGGGGCGGCCAAGAGCAAGCTTGCGATCATCGCCCTCGTGCTCGCGATCGCCGCCTTGGCGTTCGTGTTCCTCAAGCCCGGCGCCTCGGCCGAGCCCGCCGCGCCGCCCGAGCCGCAGCCCGGGCCGGTGGTGGACGTGGGCCAGATGCTGGTGAACCTGGCCGACGCGGGCCGCTACGCGCGCGTGTCGTTCGCCCTGGTGCTCGCCGAGGGGACCGCCGTGGGCTCCGCCGACGGCGTGGAGGCGAACTTCCCGCTGGTCAAGGAAGCGCTGCTGTTCGAGTTCTCCAAGGTGACCGCCGCGCAGATCCGCGAGCCCGGCGGGCTCGACGCGATCGCGGCGGCGCTGAGCGAGCGCGCGCGCGCGATCTATCCGGACGGCGAGGTCATGCGCGTGGTCCTCACGGAGCTGCTCGTTCAGTAACCGCGCGATTCCCGCTTTACTCCGGTGCCCGGGGGTCGACAGGACCCGCGGGCACCGCCTGTTCCGGCGTGCGCCATGCGAGCGTTGTGCCAGCCAGGCCACCCGCGCGAGAGGAGCGTGATGTCCGCGACCAGCTTGTCCGACGGGCCCCTGCTCGGCGATGCCGACGAGCTGGACGAGCGTGTTCCGGAGCACTACGACTTCCGCCGCCCCAGCAAGTTCGGCCGCGAGCACGTGCGCAGCCTCGAAGTCGCGCACGAGGTGTTCGCGCGCCGGTTCTCCAGCGGCGTCGCGGCGGCCATGCGGGCGATGCTGCAGCTGGAGCCGCTGTCGGTCGACCAGGTCAGCTACGACGACTACATCCGTTCGATGCCGAACCCGTCCGTGCTGACGGTGGTGACGCTGCCGCCGCTGCCGGGCGCCGCGATCGTCGAGATGAACGTCCAGCTCGCCCTGGTGATGGTCGACCGCCTGCTGGGCGGCAAGGGCCTGCCCGTGGACGTGCGCCGCCCCACGGAGCTGGAGACGTTCCTGCTGCGCGAGCTCATGGGCAACGCGCTGGAGTCGTTCCGCGAGACCATGGAGCCGCTGCTGGAGGTCGCGCCGGAGATCGCCAGCTTGGAGTTCAACCCGCAGCTCGTGCAGGTCGCCGCGCCGTCGGACATGGTGCTGCTGCTGTCCTACCGCGCCAGCATCGCCCAGGGCCGCCGCGCCGAGGGCCTGCTGACCATCTGCTATCCGTTCCCGACGCTGGCTCCGGCGATGAACCGCCTGGTCACGCACCTGTGGG
>DATMKC010000382.1:0-2358 GCA_035553555.1 Egibacteraceae bacterium
GTGCCGGTGGATCGGACAGTGGCCGCACTCGCCGGGCGCGCAGCGGTGGATCTCGCGCAGGACGCGGCGGCGGAGAGCGGGCTCATGGTCGCGCTCCGCGACGGCGCCGGCGCGTGGAGGGCCGAGGGGATCCCGCTCGAACGCGTCCGCGGCGAGCGTACGCTGCCCCCGGCGCTCCAGGCCGATCCGCGCCCGCTGGCGGCGTGGTTATCGTGAATGGAGAGGAACCGGGTGAGCAGACGCGTTGACGAGGTGAGCCTGAGCCGGCGTGCGTTCCTTGGTGCGGCCGGCGCCCTGGTGATTCCCGGGCGCCGTGGCGCGCAGGAGGGACAGGGGTGGAGGGCGGGAGCCGCCGCCCTCGACATCACCCCGGAGGGATCGCTCTGGATGGCGGGCTTCGCCGCGCGGAAGGAGCCCGCCCGCGGCGTGGCGCTCCCCCTGCGGGCGAAGGCGCTCGCCCTTCAGGCGGCGGACGGCGCGCCTGCGGTGCTCGTGACGGTGGACCTGCTGGGCGTGACCGCCCGCCTGACCGGCGCCGTGGCGGCGGAGGCTGCGCGGCGGCACGGCGTGGCGCGATCGCACCTCCTCTTCAACGCGAGCCACACGCACTGCGGGCCGATCGTGGACGCGCAGCTTGCCGTGGCGTACGAGCTGACCCCGGGGCAGTGGGAGGACATCCGTGTGTACACCGCGCAGCTCGAAGGGAAGCTGGTGGCGGTCATCGGCGAGGCGCTCGGCCGCCTGGCTCCCGCCCGGCTCGCGTACGCGCGGGGCGAGGCGGCGTTCGCGAGGAACCGGCGCGTGGCGTTCACGCCCGACGGACCGGTGGACCACTCGGTGCCCGTCCTGCGCGTGGCCGGTGCGGACGGCGCGACGCTGGCCGTCGTCTTCGGATATGCGTGTCACAACACCACGCTGCAGGCGGGCTTCGTGCAGTATCACGGCGATTATGCCGGCGTCGCCCAGGCGGCCGTCGAGCGGCGGCACCCGGGAGTGACGGCGCTGTTCGTGGCCGGCTGCGGCGCCGACGCGAACCCGCATCCGCGAGGCACCATCGAGCTGGTGGAGGCGCACGGGGCGGCGCTTGCCGACGCGGTCCTCCGCGCGCTGCCGGCGGCGGCGCCGCTCCCGCCGGGGCTGCGCGCCGCGTACGGGACGGTGGACCTGCCGTTTGCCGGCGCCGAGGTGCGCGAACGCTGGATGGCGGGGCTCGACATCGACCCGGTGTATCTCCGCCGTCACGCGGCGCTGATGAAGGAGATCGCCGCGCGCGAGGGAAGCCTCCCGGCGGCGCAGGCGGCCCCTATCCAGGTGTGGCGGCTCGGGCCCGGCACCGGATCCGAGCTGATGCTGGTCGCGATCGGCGGGGAGGTGGTGGTGGACTACGCGCTCCGCATCGGGCGCGAGTATCCGGACCGCCGCACATGGGCTGCGGGCTACAGCAATGACGTGTTCGGGTACCTGCCGTCCCGCCGCGTGCTGCGCGAGGGAGGATACGAAGGGGCCGACGCGATGATCTACTACGGCCGGCCGGCGCCGTTCACCGACGCGGTCGAGGACCTGATCATGGGTGAGGTTCGCCGGCTCGCCCGGTGATCCGGGGAACTGGAATCGAGGGAAACGTCATGCGCGAGAGAAAACCGGTCAGCCGCCGTGCCTTCATCGCAGCCGCGGTCGCGGGGAGCGCCGCGGCCGGCACCAGCCCTGCCGGCGGGCAGGGGCCGTCCGGGGCGGCCGCGCCCGTGGTGCGCCGCACCGAGGCAGGCCCGGCGCTCCTCGGCGGCACGCCGGTGCGGCGGGCGCCATTCCCTGCCTGGCCCGTGGCCGACAGCACCGAAGAGCGTGCGCTCGTGGCGCTGGTGCGCGGCGGCAAGTGGTTCCGCGGCGAGCAGGTCGCCGCGTTCGAAGCGGCGTATGCCGCGCTGACGGGTGCCAGGGGGTGCCTCGCGACCGCCAATGGCACCAGCGCCCTCATCACCTCGCTGGCCGCGCTCGGGATCGGCGCCGGCGACGAGGTGATCGTCCCCCCGTATACCTTCATCGCCACCGTGAACGCGGTGCTCCTCATGGGGGCCCTGCCGGTGTTCGTCGACACCGACCGCGAGACGTTCCAGATCGACGCGCGCCGCATCGAGGAGGCGATCACGCCGGCCACGCGCGCCATCGTTCCCGTGCACCTGGGGGGATCCGCCGCCGACCTCGACACGGTGATGGACGTGGCCCGCCGGCGGGGCCTGACCGTCGTGGAGGACGCCTGCCAGGCGCATCTCGCGGAATGGCGCGGCCGGAAGGTGGGCACGTACGGGGCGGCCGGCTGTTTCAGCTTTCAGGCGAGCAAGAACCTGAACTCCGGGGAAG
>DATMKC010000383.1:0-2343 GCA_035553555.1 Egibacteraceae bacterium
ACGGGGCCCCATGCGCGGCCTGCCGCCCAGGCCGAGCAGCTGCTCGGCCTGGTCGAGCAGCGACGCGTCGACACCGCCGTGCAGGGTGCGCGCCGTCGCCAGGTAGGCGCCCACGGACACCGCCAGGACGGACACCGCGACGGCGGTCGCCGCGATGAGCGCGACGCGCGTGCGCAGGCTCACGGCTCGCGCAGCGCGTAGCCGAAGCCGCGCACGGTCTGGACGAGGCGCGGCTCCCCGGCGGCCTCGAGCTTGCGACGCAGGTAGCCGACGTAGACCTCCAGGGTGTTGGACGCGCTCATGTCGGCGCCCCACACGCGCTCGTGCAGGACGTCGCGGGTGAGCACGCGTCCCGGGTTCTCCATGAACGCCAGCAGCAGCTCGTACTCGGTGCGGCTGAGCGCCAGCTCGCGCTCGCCGCGTCGCACGCTCACGCGCTGCGGGTCCAGCTCCAGATCGGCGAAGCGCAGCACGCCTGCCTGCGCGGGACGGTCCTCCGCGCCGGCGCGGCGCAGCAGCACCCGCAGCCGTGCCAGGAGCTCCTCCAGCGCGAACGGCTTCACGAGGTAGTCGTCGGCGCCGGTGTCCAGGCCCGCCACGCGGTCCGGCACCGCGTCGCGCGCCGTCAGCATGAGGATCGGCAGGTGGACGCCGTCCTGGCGCAGGCGGCGGGTGAGCCCGAAGCCGTCCACGCCCGGCATGTTGACGTCGAGGATCATCGCGTCGGGGGGCTGGCGCTGGACCGAGCGCAGCGCCTCGATGCCGTCGGGCGCGGTCTCGGCCTCGTAGCCGTGCAGTTCCAGCGCGCGGCGCAGGCTGTCGCGCACGGCGCGGTCGTCGTCGACGATCAGGATCCGCATGCGCCACAGCCTGCCAGGCGCGGCTGAGAACGGGGTGAGGGGGGCCCGGGACGCGAGGGGGGCGGTCGCGTCCCGGGCCCCCCCGGGGTGGGAGCTGGGTGGTGTCAGGCCGAGGTGGCGTCCGCCTCGGTGCCGCCGCCGGCCGGCGGCGGGCCGCCACGCACGCCGCGATGGTGGCCGCCTGGGCGCCCGCCGAAGGGCATCGCGCCGCTCTCCGCGGCGGCGTAGATCGCGTCCGCCTGCTCCTGGGTCAGCCGCCCGTCCGCCACGGCGGCGTCGAGGCGCTCGCGCAGGTGCGCCAGCCGCTGCTCCTCGGCCTCCGCCCTCATCTGCTCGCGGACGTTGTCGAGCGCGGTGCCGACGCGCTCCACGGGAAGGTCCAGCTCCTCCGCCAGCGCCGAGGCGAACGCCTCGCGGCGCTGCTCGTGGCGCTCGGCGCGCTCCTGCGCGCGGGTGTCGGTGCTCGGCGCCTCCTCGGCGTCCTGCGCGATGGCGGGGCTCAGGGCGCCCACGGCGGCGCCCGCGCTGAGCACGCCCGCCACGCCGATCGCGGCGAGCCGTGTCCGGGTGATCGCCATGCTGTCTCCTTTGGGTTCGGTCCGCTGTTGACGATCACACCGTCGGCAATGCGCGTGAGAGGGCGCTGAGAGCGGCGTGAGAGTTTCCGGCCAGGGCCCGGCGCGGTCGCTGTCAGCGCAGGACGAGGCGCAGGCGGTCGCCCGGACGCAGTTGCGCCAGGCGGTCGTTGTGCGCGGCGGGGACGACGCCGATGACGGGATAGCCGCCGGTCACGGGGTGGTCGGCCAGGAACACGATGGGCCGTCCGTCCGGCGGCACCTGCACGGCGCCGCGCACGAGCGCCTGCGGGGGGAACTCCTCGGTCCGGCGGCGCGCCAGCGCCGGGGCGTCCAGGCGCAGGGCGGTCCGCCCGCTCGCCGCGGTCACGGTGGCAAGGCTCTCGGCCAGCGCGGCGGTGTCGACCCAGGCGGCGCCCGGCGCGGCCACGACCGGGACCTCCAGCGGCTGGGCCGGGGCGACGGCGGGCGCGGGCGCGCGCCAGTCCTGCTCGCCGGTGAGGCCGCCCACCGGGAGGCGGTCGCGGGCTCGCAGCGGCGCGGGGCCCAGCCCGGCGAGCGTGTCCGTGGCGCGGCTGCCCAGCACCGGCTCGACCGCGATGCCGCCGCGCACGGCCAGCACCGTGCGCAGGCCCCACGGCGCAGGGCCGAGGTCGAGGCGCTGGCCGGCGCGCGCGGTGAACACGGTGTCGTGCGGCAGCGGGTCGCCGTCCAGCGTGGCGGCCGCGGGCGCGCCGGTGAGCGCGCACACCGCGTCGGCGTGGAAGCGGCACGCGAAGCCCGGGGCCACGAGTTCGAGCGCCGCGGCTTCGGGGCGGTTGCCCACCAGCGCGTTGGCGCGCAGATGGGACCTGCGGTCGGCCGCACCGCCCTGACGATGTGGGACGCCGACCGGGACCCGCCCGCGC
>DATMKC010000384.1:0-3595 GCA_035553555.1 Egibacteraceae bacterium
CATCCAGCCGGTGTCCTTGGTGCCCTCCCGGCGCCGCGGCCCGCGGCGCCGGGAGGGCACCAAGGACACCGGCTGGATGATCCTGGACTTCGGCGACGTGGTGTTCCACGGCTTCGTGGCCGAGCAGCGCGAGTTCTACAACCTCGAGCGGCTGTGGGCCGACGCGCCGCAGGTGGAGTTCACCGACGCCGGCGCGCCGCCGGAGGCGCTGGCGCACGTGGAGGCGTCCGGCGAGTGAGCGAGGGCGCGTACCCGCCGGAGTCCGTCGGTGAGACGCCGCCGGGCTCGGCGACGCTGGTGCTGGTGCGCCACGGCGAGTCCCGCTGGAACGCCGCGGGGGTGCTGCAGGGCCAGTTGTGCGAGGGACTGTCCGAACACGGCCGCCTGCAGGCCGCCGCCGTGGCGGAGTACCTCGTCAAGGCGCACGGCGACGCGACGCTGATCGCCCGCAGCGACATCGACCGCGTCGCCCAGACCGCCGCGCCCGCCGAGGAGCGCCTCGGCCTGCAAGTCCTGATCGAGCCGCGACTGCGCGAGATCGACCTGGGGTCCTGGAGCGGGCGGCCGCGCGCCGAGGTGCTGGCCGAGCACCATGCCGAGCTCATGGGCTGGCTGCGCTGCGAGGACGTGCGCGCGGGCGGCAGCGGCGAGACGCTGACCGAGTTGCGCGAGCGGGTCTGGGCGGCGATGGAGGACCTCGGGGACCGGCTGGCCGGGGAAGGCGGCGGCAGCGCGATCCTGTTCACGCACGGTGGGCCCGTCCGCACCACCACGGCGGCCGTCCTGGGCCTGCCGCCGGGCGCCGAGCGCCGCATCCAGCCGGTGCGCAACGGCTCGGTGACGGTGGTGCGCCGCGATCCCGACGGTGCCGGCGGCCACGAGTGGCGCCTGGTGGCCTACAACCGCGCCGACCACCTGCCCTAGGAGCACCTGTCTGGACGCGGATCGCCGCCGCGCCGGGCGGTCCCCCGTAGGCTTGAGCCGATGCGTGTCCTGCTGGTCGACGACCACGCCACCCTGAGGGTGGCGCTGCGCGCGCTGCTCGACGAGGTGGCCGGCATCGAGGTGGTGGGGGAGTGCGCCGACGGTTCCGAGGTGGTCGAGGCCGTCGCGGCGCTGCGGCCCGAGCTGGTCCTCATGGACATCAACATGCCGGTGGTGGACGGCATCGAGGCGACGCTGGCCGTCAAGCGCGCCTACCCGGACGTGCGCGTGGTGGGGCTGTCGGGCTTCGAGGACGCCACCAAGGTGTCGGCCATGATCGCCGCGGGCGCCGGCGGCTACCTGCTCAAGACCGCGGACCCGCGCGAGATCGCCGAAGGGCTGCAGTCCATCCTGGCGGGCCGGCCGGTGCTCGCGCCGGAGGTGCTCCAGGGCGTGCTGGACGACGTCGCGCGCTTCTACCGGGAGCAGCTCGCCAAGGCGGAGCTCTTGGCCGAGGTGGACCGCATGAAGCGCCAGTTCTTCACGCTGGTGTCCGACGACCTGCGCAACCCGCTGGCGGCGATCACCGGCTACGCGCGCACGATGCGCCAGAACTGGACGCGCATCGACGAGGCCACCCGCGAGGAGTTCACCGAGCGCATCGAGCAGCAGTCCCTGCGCCTGGGCAAGCGGATCGAGCAGATGCTCACGATCTCCGGCATCCGCCGCGCCGAGCCGTGGGAGGCCACGGAGTTCGACCTCGGCGCCGCGGCACGGGAGGCGGCGGAGCGCTTCGACGACCGGCGCCTGTCCGTGCGCGCACTGGACTCCATGCTCGTGCGCGGCGATCGCGGGGGCTTCGTGACCGCTGCCGTGACGCTGATCGAGAACGCGCTCCAGCACACCCAGGGCGTGGTGCTGCTGGGGACGGGGCGCGAGGCCAAGATGGCCACGCTCATGGTGCGCGACGAGGGCCCCGGCATGGAGCCCGAGCGGCTGCGCTGGCTGCTGGCCGGCCCGTTCGCGCGCATCGAGCAGGGCGAGGAGCTGGAGGAGGGCGGCAGCCTGGGGCTGTCGATCTACATCGCCCGCATGGTGCTGGAGGCGATGGGCGGCGTGCTGGAGGCGGAGTCCTCGCCGATCGGTGGCTCGGCCTTCGTCGCGCTGGTCCCCCTGGCCTGACCCACCCGCAAGACCCGCTGCGGGACGAGTTGTGTCCGATAACGGCCACAAGTGGTCCCGCAGCGTGGGCTAGGAGCGGGTCATGCCCAGTTCGCCGAAGACCAGGTCCTGGTGGTCCTGCATCGCCCAGGTCAGCGCGTGCTCGGAGTTGAACAGCGCCAGCGTGCGCCCCTTGGAGTCCACCACCACCAGCGTGCCGCGCTGCCCGCGCAGCTTGGCGGCGTCGCCGTCCACGAGCAGCCGCGCGAGCTGCCACGGGGCCGGCGTGAGCGCGATCTGCGCGCCGAACTCCTCCCGCATGCGGTGCTCGGCGACCTCGAACTGCAGCTGGCCCACGCCGGCCAGCAGCGGCTCCTGCTCGCCGTACTCGGGGCGCTGGAGCACGTGCACGACGCCCTCCTCGTCCAGCTGCGCCAGGCCGCGGCGGAACTGCTTGTAGCGGCTGGTGTCGCGGTTGCGCGCGCCGACGAACAGCTCGGGGGCGAACGTCGGGATCGGCGGGAACACGACCTTGTCCTCGGCGTACAGCGTGTCGCCGACCAGCAGGTCCGTGGCGTTCACCACGCCGACCACGTCGCCGGCCACCGCGTCGTCGACCGTCTCGCGGTCCTGCGCGAAGAGCTGATGGGCGTACTTGAGCGCGTAGGGCCGGCCCGTGCGCGCGTGCACGGCCGTCATGCCGCGGGCGAAGCGCCCGGACTGCACGCGCAGGAACGCGACGCGGTCACGGTGGCGGGGGTCCATGTTCGCCTGGATCTTGAACACGAGCGCGCTGAACGGCGCGGTCACGTCGCGCGCGGGCGCGCCCTCCGGCTCGGCGACGGCCTGCGGGCCGGGGGAAGGCGCCAGGTTCGCGAAGCCCTCCAGGAGCTGGCGCACCCCGAAGTTCGCCAGCGCGGAGCCGAAGAACACCGGCGTCTGCTTGCCGGCCAGGAACGCCGCCCGGTCCAGCGCGCGCTCCTCGATGTCCAGCAGCTCCAGCTCCTCCAGCGCGGTGTCCCAGCGCAGCTGCGGCGTCTGCGGCGCGACCTCGGCGCGCTGCACCTTGTCCAGGGGCGTGCGCGTCTCCTCGGCCTGCTTGGAGCCGTGCGCGCTGCGGCCGAACGCGACGAACTCCTCCGACAGGCGGTCCACCACGCCGGCGAACTCCGGCCCGTCGGCCACCGGCCACACCATCGGCACCGGCTCCATGCCGATCTCGGCGGAGATCTCGTCCAGGATCGCCAGCGGCGGCAGGCCCGGCCGGTCGCACTTGTTGACGAACGTCACGATCGGGATGCCGCGGTCACGGCAGACCCTGAACAGCTTCAGGGTCTGCGGCTCCAGGCCCTTGGCGACGTCGATCACCATGATCGCGGCGTCGGCCGCCCACAGCGTGCGGTAGGTGTCCTCGGAGAAGTCGGCGTGGCCGGGCGTGTCCAGCAAGTTGAAGCGCCACGGCCCGAACGCGAAGTGCAGCACCGTGGAGCTGATCGAGATGCCGCGCTCC
>DATMKC010000385.1:0-2356 GCA_035553555.1 Egibacteraceae bacterium
CTCGCTACGCTGCGGGGGTGCGCCTTCCTTTCCGCCTGCTCGTCCTCGTTGCTGTCGCGCTCGCGCAGGCCGCGTGCTCCGGCGAGCAGGGCGGTGAGGTGGCCATCGCTCCCGACGATCCGGGGCGGCCGGCGCTGCAGCCCTCGGAGCCGTTCACGCGGGTCGTGTCGCTGGACTGGTTGGGGCCTGGCGGCGCCCGCGCGAGTCTGGACGCCTGGGTGGCGGACACGCCTGAGAAGCGCGCTCTGGGGTTGATGCACCGCACGGCACTGCCGGAGGACGCGGGCATGGTGTTCGTGTTCGCCCAGGACCACGCCGGCGGCTTCTGGATGCGCAACACGCGCATCCCGCTGTCGATCGCGCACCTGTCCGCCGACGGCGAAGTCCTGGTCGTGCTGGACATGGAGCCGTGCCAGACCGATCCCTGCCCGGTCTACGACCCGGGGATCGCCTACCGCTACGCCGTGGAGGCGAACCAGGGGTGGTTCGCCGAGCACGGCATCGGCCCCGGATGGCGTGTGCTGGGCGGGCTGCCTCCCGCTTCCGGATGACCGCGCGGCCGGTTCCCCTCCCTGCCGCCGGGCGGTAGCCTGCCCGCCATGGACACCTGGCTGATGATCGTCATCTCCGCGGCGGTCGTGCTGCTGCCGTTCGTGCTGATGTTCGCCATGAACGGCAGGAACGAGGCGGACAGCCGCGGCCGCCGCCTCGACCGCACCTGGCGCACTTCCCACAAATAGAAAAACTGAGCGTCTCACGCTCAAGTATGTTGCCACCCTCGCGCGCGACGGGTAGCCTTGTCCACGTCACGCAAGGTTTTCACGACGCATCGCCCGCCGTGCGCGGGCCGGAGGTGGCAACGACATGGCCAAGGCAGTCGGCATCGACCTGGGCACCACCAACTCCGTGGTGGCCGTGCTCGAGGGCGGCGAGCCCACCGTCATCGCGAACGCCGAGGGCGCGCGCACCACGCCGTCCGTGGTCGGCTTCTCCAAGGCGGGCGAGGTACTGGTGGGCGAGGTCGCCAAGCGCCAGGCCGTCACGAACCCGGACCGGACCATCCAGTCGGTCAAGCGGCACATGGGCACCGACTGGGCCACCGAGGTGGACGGCAAGAGCTACACCGCGCAGGAGATCAGCGCCCGCATCCTGATGAAGCTGAAGCGGGACGCGGAGGCCTACCTGGGCGAGGAGGTCACGCAGGCGGTCATCACCGTGCCGGCCTACTTCGACGACGCGCAGCGCCAGGCCACCAAGGAGGCCGGGCAGATCGCCGGCCTGGAGGTCCTGCGCATCATCAACGAGCCGACCGCGGCGGCACTGGCCTACGGCCTGGACAAGGAAGGCGAGCAGACCATCCTGGTCTACGACCTGGGCGGCGGCACCTTCGACGTGTCCGTGCTGGAGATCGCCGAGGGCGTGTTCGACGTCAAGTCCACCAGCGGCGACACCCACCTGGGCGGCGACGACTGGGACCAGGCCGTCATCGACTGGCTGGTGAAGTCCTTCAAGGACAAGCACGGGGTCGACCTCGCCGCGGACAAGATGGCGCTGCAGCGCCTGAAGGAAGCCGCCGAGAAGGCCAAGAAGGAGCTCTCCTCCACGATGGAGACCTCCATCAACCTGCCGTTCATCACGGCGACCAGCGAAGGCCCGCTGCACCTGGAGGAGTCGCTCACGCGCGCCCAGTTCCAGCAGATGACCGCGGACCTGCTGGAGCGCACCAAGCAGCCCTACTTCAACGCCATCAAGGACGCCGGCATCAAGCCGGATGACATCGACCACGTGATCCTGGTCGGCGGCTCCACGCGCATGCCCGCCGTCGCGGACCTGGTGAAGGAGCTCACGGGCGGCAAGGAGGCGCACAAGGGCGTCAACCCCGACGAGGTCGTGGCCATCGGCGCGTCGCTGCAGGCCGGCGTGCTCAAGGGCGAGGTCAAGGACGTCCTGCTGCTGGACGTCACGCCGCTGTCGCTGGGCATCGAGACCAAGGGCGGCGTGATGACCAAGCTGATCGAGCGCAACACCACCATCCCGACGCGCAAGTCCGAGGTCTTCACCACCGCCGAGGACAACCAGAGCCAGGTGGAGATCCACGTGCTGCAGGGCGAGCGCGAGATGGCCAGCTTCAACAAGACGCTGGGCAAGTTCCAGCTCGTCGACATCCCGCCCGCCCCGCGCGGCGTGCCGCAGATCGAGGTCACGTTCGACATCGACGCCAACGGCATCGTGCACGTGTCCGCCAAGGACCGCGGCACCGGCAAGGAGCAGTCGATGACGATCACCGGCCAGTCCGCGCTGCCCAAGGACGACATCGAGCGCATGGTGCGCGACGCCGAGGCGCACGCGGAGGAGG
>DATMKC010000386.1:0-8109 GCA_035553555.1 Egibacteraceae bacterium
ATGCCCTCCTCGGTGACCGCGGCGTCCGGCAGGAACACCAGGTCCAACGCGATCTGCGGGCCGTCCCGCTCCCCCGCCGTGGCCCCCAGCGACACCTTCAGCGCTCCGGTCCACACGCCGCCGCCGGCGTCGGACAGCATGACGGCCTCCTCGACCAGCGTGGTGCCTCCGGCGCGCACCACCACAAGGGGCGCCATGCCGAAGCGCACCTGGTACAGCTTCATGCCGTCGTGGTGCAGGGGATGGTTGACGCGCGTCACGCCGCGCCGCACCTCCTGGCCGTCCTCCAGGATGCGCACGCGCGAGACGAAGTCCTTCGGCGTGTAGTTGGCGAAGTAGGACACGTCGAAGTCGGTGAGCTCCACCACGAAGCCGCGATGGTCGTCCAGGCCGAAGAAGCGGCCCGGCTCGGCGAGGTCGTACATGATCCGCGTGTCGGCGAACGCGTCGCCCTCCGGCACGTTGATCTGGCCCTCGAAGCCGAACGCCTTGCCGATCACGGCGCCCGCGAGCAGCAGGTAGAAGGCGGTGTGGAAGACCAGGCTGCCGCCCTCGCGCCAGTGCCCGCGCTCGGCCGCGACCTGCGCCGCGCCGGAGGCGGTGGCGTCGGCGCACCGGCGCCGGCGGTAGCCGCGCAGCGCCCCGGCGGCCGCCTCCAGCGCACGCTCGGGCGGCAGCGCGGTGCGCCACTGCTCGCTGTGCGTGAGACGGCCGAGGTTGCGCCCCGCCGGGGGGGCCTTGCGCACGACGCGCAGGAAGCCGCGCCAGCGCGGCAGCAGGCAGCCGGTGAGGCTGGTGAACAGCAGCAGCACCAGGGCGGCGAACCAGGTCGCGCCGAAGACGTCGAACAGGCCGAGCCAGTCCAGCACCTGGGCCACGCCGGCGCCCGGCCCGGCCTCACCGGCCAGCCAGTCCGCCACGGTGCTGGGGATCAGCGGCCGCTGCGGGATGAACGTCGCGAGCACGCTCGCGGCGGCCAGCAGGAACAGCAGCACCAGCGCCGTGGACATCTTGCGCAGCCGCCGCCACAGGCGCAGCGCGGTCTCCCCGGGACCGGGGATGTCAGGCAGGCGGGACGCCACCGATGGTGGCCGGTCGGGAGCCATGGTCATCGCTACAGCACCGTCTCGAAGCGCCCGATCGCCGGCAGCAGCCAGGTGATGAACGCCTCCCACAGGCCCGTGGCGATCGCGAGCCCCACGCCCGCCAGCAGCAGGCCGCCGGTGACCTGGAAGCTCTTGGCGTTGCGGCGCAGGAAGTCCAGCGCCCGCCCCGCGCGGTGGAACAGCAGGCCCAGCAGGATGAACGGCAGCCCCAGGCCCAGCGCGTAGACGAACGCCAGCATCGCCCCGCGCACGGGGTTGTCGCCCGAGCCGATGACGCCCAGCGTCAGGATCGCGCCGAGCGCGGGGCCGATGCACGGCGTCCAGCCCACGCCGAACACGAAGCCGAGCGGCAGCGCGCCCAGCAGGCCGCGGTCGATGGCCGTGTCGGTGAGGCGCGCCTCGCGCCGCAGCACGTCGAACGGCAGCAGCCCGGTCATCGCCAGGCCGAGCAGCATGACCACCAGGCCCAGCAGCACGCGCCACGCGCCCGTGGTCAGCGCCGTGGACAGTGCGCCGCCCACCACGCCGAGCAGCGTGAACGGGACCGCGAAGCCGAGGGTGAACAGCAGCCCGCCGGTCAGCACGCGGGCGCGGCCGGCCGCGCCCTGCCGGGTGCCCTCGCGCAGTTCCGCGCCGGACAGGCCCGTCATGTACGACAGGTAGCCGGGCACCAGCGGCACCACGCACGGCGAGGCGAAGGACACGACGCCGGCGGCGAACGCGATCGCCGCGGCGATCAGCAGGTTGGCCTCGGAGATCAGCCCCTCGACGCTCACGGCGACGCCTCCTGCCCCTGGACCAGCTCCTCCAGGTAGGGAGCCAGCCGCGCGCCGGTCACGGCGCCGAACAGGCGGACCGCGACGCGGTGTTCCGCGTCGAGCAGGATCGTGGAGGGCAGCCCGGCGGGGCCGATGCCGCCGAACGCGGCCGCGATGGACCCCGCCTTGTCGTACCAGGACGGGTAGGTGACCCCGAAGTCCCGCTCGAAGCTGAGCGCGTTCGGCCGGTTGTCGCGCACGTCCACGCCGACCACGTGCAGGCCCCGCGGGCCGTACGCCTCGTGCACCGCCTGCAGGTGCGGCGCCTCCGTGGCGCACGGCGCGCACCACGACGCCCAGAAGTTCACCAGCACGGGGCCTTCCAGGTCGCGCAGCGCGAGCAGGTCGCCGTCCAGCGTCTCCGCGGCCACGTCGGGGGCCGGCTCGCGCTGGTCCAGCTCGATGAAGTCGCCGCCGCGGGCGGTGACGAAGCCGCCCACACGGGACTCCTGCGAGGAGCCGGGAGTGCAGGCCGCGAGCGTCAGCGCGCAGGCCAGCGCGAGCGGGAGAAGGCGCATGGGGCCAGGGTAGCGTCAAACGAAGAAGCCCCCGGACGGGCCGGGGGCTTGTTCATGCTGCGTGGAGCGGTCGCCGGCTCACGCGTCGGCGGCGACCGGTTCCCGCGCGGCCGTCTCGCCGCGCAGCTCGCGCAACTCGCGCTTCTCGCGCTGCTCGTCGCGGTCCAGCAGCAGGCCGTGCACCGCCAGGCCGGCCAGGGAGATCAGCAGCAGCACCACGGCGGGGAAGCTCGGGCTGCCCGCGTCGTAGAAGCCGTACAGCGTGACCTCGTCGCCGCCGGGCGCCACGGCGCCGGTCTTGTCGGTCTCCAGGTACGTGACGCGCAGGACCGGGTAGGTGCCGTCCTGCTGGGCGTACTCGACCGTGTCGGCCTTCCAGTTCTCCCCGACCAGCTTGTGACCGGCGTCGCTGGAGAAGAAGCCCTGGATGTCGTCCACGCCCACGCGCGCCTCGTCGGCGAAGTCCTCCGGCACCGCGCCCCACTCGGCGCCCTGGATCCACGCGTAGTCGCCCTTGCCCAGGCGGCTGTCCTCGGCGAAGGCGACCCATTCCGGCTGGTACTCGTTGGCGACCTGGCCCGGCAGGTTCGTGGGACCGGTGGCCACGGGCGTGCCCGGCGCCCCGAAGGCCCAGAACGCCGACTGGATCACCATGTAGCCGAAGAAGGCGGCGCCGAAGACCAGGTAGCCGCGGCGCGTGCCGAGGTTGGAGCGCAGCAGCAGGTAGATGCTGCCCAGGAAGATCAGCGCGCCCAGGGGCACGGCGAGCTTGGCCATGAGGCTGTCAGGCGGCGTGGCCTGAGCGGCGAAGAGCACGAGAGCAGACATGGTCGCCATCCTTCGTTACGCCGTCGTCGGGGCGGGCTGCGGCTCGTCCTCGCCGGTGTCGTCCGCCGGAGCCTCCGTCTGGCGCGAGCGCAGGTATTCCAGGATGCGCTCGAGCGCGTCGTCGGTGTAGCGGGCGCCGGCGTACATGTAGCCCTGCTGCCACGGCGGCATGTTGGCGCCGGTGGGGACGATGATGCCGTTGCGCAGGATCTCCAGGATCGTCGCCTCGCTGTGGCGCGAGAACACCGACGTCAGCGCCGGGCCGACGTCGCCCTGCAGGTCCGCGCCGTGGCACTTGGCGCAGTTGTCGGAGAACAGCTGCTCGCCGCTCAGGTTGGACGCCGCGGTGGCCTCGTCGACCTCGTCGATCTGGCTGGCGAGGATCCAGTTCACCAGGTCGTCGACCTGCTGGTCGTTGAGCGAGCCGCCGAAGCCGGCGCCCCAGGTCGGCATGGGCGTGCCCGGACGGCCGCGCTCGATGGTCGAGCGGATGAACAGCTCGATGTCCTTGACGTTGCGGTTGTCCTCGTAGCGCTTGACGATGTTCAGCAGGTTCGGGGCTGGCCAGAAGCCCTCGCCGGTGGGCGACGGCGCGGCACCGCCGCCACCGTCGGTGCCGTGGCAGTTCGCGCAGAGGTTCTTGTACGACTCCTCGCCGCGGACCACGGAGGCGACGAAGAACTCCTGCGCCTCGGCGTTCAGGCGGTTGGACTCGTTGAAGTAGTACAGCGGGAAGAACACGGCGAAGAACAGCGTCATGATCAGGCCCCAGGCCTGATAGCGCTCGAAGATGCTGGTCTCCAGCTGCTCGTCGGAGTACGCCGGCCGCATGGCGGGCGGCACGTCCTCGATCGCCTTGCGCTTCCTGTTGGCGCTGACGGAGAGGAACACGATCACGGCCAAGGCCGCGAGCGCGAGGATCCCCGTCGCAAGCGTCGTGTTGCTCACTGGTGTTCGCCCTTGCTGTCGAAGGTGTGCCCGGCTTGCCGATCCGCCCCTACAGGCAGCTCGGCCCCTCCTGCGGCTGCTGCAGGGAGGGCGCCTGGCGCGGCGGTCCTTCCTTCAGCTGGCCGGTGTCCACGATGAGTCGCCCGTCCTCGATGAAGACGGGGAAGCGGTCCAGGCCGCGAGGCGCCGGGCCGCCCTGCCACTCGCCCCAGCGGTTGTAGCGGGAGCCGTGGCAGGGGCACTCGAACCACTGCGAGGTCTGGCACCACGGCACCTTGCAGCCCAGGTGCACGCAGCGCCAGTACAGGGCCATCACCTTGGCGCCGCCGGTGATCTCCGCGTACTGCCCGTCCGGGTCCAGGTCCTCGCTGTACTCCACGAAGTACGTGCGGCCGGCGGGGAACTCGTAGGGCGCCTTGTTCGCGCGGATGTCGGCGAGGATCTCCTCCTCGGTGCCCACGTCCAGGCGCGCGCCGAAGCCGCCGCGCAGGTTGGGCCACAAAAACATCAGCGACGCGCCGCCGAAGCCGCCGAGCGTGGCCATCCACGCGCCCCACGACGCCACGCGCAGGAACTCGCGGCGCGACGGCAGGTCGCGGGGCTTGCGCTCGCGCTTCTTGTGCACCGCGGGCCCGGGGGTGTCCGGCGCCGGCGCGGTCGCGGCCGAGCCCGGCTGGCCGGCGGCGGCGGGCTCGCCGGCGTCGCTGGCCGCCATCAGCAACTGGCTGCCGAGCTCGCAGCCCTGCGCCAGCGGCCGGGGCTCGCGCACCGGGCGCCCCGCCGGGGCGACGGCCAGGTTGGTGCGCCGGATCCACCACGCGGCGATCGCCGCGAGGCCGGCCGTGGTGGCCAGGAGCAGGATGGTCGTCATGCTCACGTTCTCGCTTCCTTAAAGACCGAACCACATGCCGTCCACCCACGGCCAGACCCAGTTGAAGCCGGGGCCGCGCATGAACGAACCGACGATGACGAGCACCGCGTTGAAGATCAGCGCGATGGTGAACAAGGTGTAGGCGGTCTTGCGGTTCTCCGGCTTCACCGACGGGTTCTTGTCGATGTAGGGCAGCATCATCCCGACGATGATGCCGACCGTGGGGACGGTCACACCGGCGATCATCGGGTGGAAGTAGCGCAGCAGCTCCTGCAGGCCCATGAAGTACCAGGGCGCCTTGGAGGGGTTCGGCGTGACGTTGGGGTTGGCCAGGTCCAGCAGCGGCGCGGGGATGGTCGCCGACCACACCACCAGGACCACCGTCATCGCCAGCAGGGCGACGAACTCGGCGGTGATCAGGTGGGGGAACGTGTAGACCTTGTCCTCCTGCTTGCCGCGGATCTGCTGGATGCCCGTGGGCGGGACCATGGCCAGCAGCCGGTGCGTGTGCTCCTGGCCGGCCAGGCGGGTCTCGGTCTTCACGCCGCCGTTGCCGCCCTTGGCGGCGAGCGCCGCCGCCACGCGCGCCTGGCGCTCCTCCGGGGTGAGCGCGCCGCCACCGCCCGCGCGGGCGCCGACGGCCACGGGAGCCTTGGCGGCGGCCGGCGCGGCCGCGCCGCCGTCGCCGTTCGCGGGCGCGGGCTCGCCGTCTCCGGCCGGGCGCGGGCCGGTGGCCTCGCCCGAGGCGGCCTTGGCGGCGCGCACCGCAGCGGCCTTGGCCTTCGCGCGCGCGATGCGCTCGCTCTTGCCCTCGGCGAGCAGCTGCTCGTAGAGGGCTTGGTCCATCTCCACTTCTTCGGACATGGGTACGGCTCCTTACAGCGGGCCGGAGATGCCGCCGTCCTTGCGGATCCGCCAGAAGTGGACCGCGAGGAAGATGGTCAGGACGAACGGGAGCATGAGCACGTGCAGCACGTACCAGCGGATCAGTGTCTCGGGGCCGATCACCACGCCGCCCAGCAGCACGAACTGCACCTGCTGGCCGAACACCGGGGTGAAGCCGGCCATCGAGGTGCCCACGGCCACGGCCCACATCGCCAGCTGGTCCCAGGGCAGCAGGTAGCCGGTGAAGCTCAGCAGCAGCGTCAGCACCAGCAGGATGATGCCGACCACCCAGTTGAACTCCCGGGGGGGCTTGTAGGCGCCGTGGTAGAAGACGCGCGCCATGTGCAGGAACACGCTGAACACCATGAGGTGGGCGGCCCAGCGGTGCATGTTGCGGACGAGGTCGCCGAAGGTCACCACCTGGCGCAGGTTCTGCATGTCCAGGTAGGCCAGCTCGGCGCCGGCGCCGGCGGTCGGCCGGTAGAAGAACATCAGGAAGATGCCGGTGATGGTGAGCATGATGAACAGGAAGAAGCTCAGGCCACCCAGGCAGTAGGTGTAGGTGAGCTTCAGCCCGTGCCGCTTCACCTTCACCGGGTGCAGGTGGTACAGCACGTTGTTCATCGCCGCGAGCGCCCGGTCACGGGACGTGTCGCGGTAGCCCTTCCGGTAGATCGACCCGGGTCGGAAGATCGACTTCACGACGACGTTGTCCTGAAGCTTCGCCTTCATCGCGTCCGGGGACGGGAGCTTGCTCACCTACTCGCCCTCTCTTGCAACCGTGTCAGTTGTCGACCCGGCCGAGCCACAGGGCATCGGACGGGCAGCGCTCCACGCAGATCGCGCAGCGCGTGCATTCGTTGTCGTCGATGACGAAGATCGCCTCAGCGGTGTTGGCGAGCGTCATCACGTTGGGGTTCTCGGCGTCGGTCACGATGCTGGGCGCCATCATGAAGATGCACTCCCAGGGGCACACGTCCTCGCACGCGCGGCAGAGGATGCACAGCTCCGGCGTGAGGCCGATGTGCCGCTTGGGCTTGACCCGCTCCTGGAGCCAGTTCGCGTCCACCGTCTCGATGCGGTAGTCGTCGAAGATCTCCGGATGGAGCCCTTGGTCGGTTTTTCCCATGTGCCGGTCCTTCCCGCTTTGTGCTCGTCCGGCCTACTTGTACCCGCCCGACTGCGGTCGCGCTTCCTCTCCCTCGGCGAGCGCCCGCGGGTACTCCTTCTGGATGCGGGCGCACACGGCCGCGAGGCCGACGATCCCGACGCCGGTCATGCCCATGACCACGGAGTCGCGGATCACCTGGTAGAGGTTCTGCAGTTGCGGGCCGGCGGACGTCGGGATGACCTTGTCCTCCAGCACGTCTCGGGAGCCGTCGATGAAGTACACCCACGCGGACGGGATGACACCGAAGACCCAGAACATCGCGATGGTCGCGGCCATCGAGCCGAACAGCGCGGAGAGCCAGCCGTGCTCGGCGCGCAGCGCCTTGGCGGCGAACAGCAGCCCGGCGGTGAGGATCACGCTGGCGACCGTGACGGCGACGCCGTTGACGCCACCGTCGTTGAGGAAGTCCCAGAACTGGGAACCCACCTCCGGAAGGGTGCGGAACATCTCCGACAGCCAGTCCACTCCCTCGACCCTTCGTCCGTGTCGTTCGTGTGCAGCGACCTTGAGGAGCGCGAGGGCGACAAGTGGATCCGGCCAGCCCTCCCGCGGGCACGCATGCTATCCCAGGCACGTGAGAAACCGCCAACGCCAGGCGGTTTTCGCGGGGATCCGGCGGGCCTGCGGGGCCGCTCAGCCGTCCTGCGCCGGGGCCGGAGGCGTCCACAGGACGCCGAGATGCTCGCGCAGGAGCTCCCGGAAGCGCTCGGCGTCGACCTCCCCGGTGCGCCGGTACACCACCGTGCCGTCGGCGTCGACGAACAGCGTGGTGGGCATGCCGGCGCCGTGCAGGCTGGTGAACAGGCGGCCGGCGGGGTCGCGCACCAGCGGGTAGGCCACACCCGCCTCCCGTGCCAGGCGCATCGCCTTGGCGTCCTGGTCCTGCACGTCCACGCCCAGGAAGGCGACCTCGCCGTCCAGGTCCGCCGCGGCTCGCGCCAGCAACGGCATCTCCCGGATGCAC
>DATMKC010000387.1:0-3625 GCA_035553555.1 Egibacteraceae bacterium
GCGTGGTCTTGCCGGCCCCATTAGGGCCGATCACGCCGACGATGCCGCCCGGCGGCAGCTTGAACGTGAGGTCCTCCATCAGGAGGCGGTCGCCGAAGCCCTTGCTCACGTGGTCGGCCTCGACCACCACGTCGCCCAGTCGCTGGCCGTTGGGGATCACGATGTCCGCGCTGCCCAGCCGCTCCTGCGGGCCCTTGGCCAGCAGCGCCTCGTAGCTCTGGATGCGCGCCTTGCTCTTGGCCTGGCGCGCCTTCGGGGACGCGCGCACCCACTCGAGCTCGCGGGCCAGGGCCTGCTGCCGCGAGGACTCCTGCTTCTCCTCCTGGCGCAGCCGCTCGGACTTCTGCTCCAGCCAGCCGGAGTAGTTGCCCTCGAACGGCATGCCCTTGCCGCGGTCCAGCTCCAGGATCCAGCCGGCCACGTTGTCCAGGAAGTAGCGGTCGTGCGTCACGGCCACCACCGTGCCCGGATACTCCTCCAGGAAGCGCTCCAGCCAGGCCACGGACTCCGCGTCGAGGTGGTTGGTGGGCTCGTCCAGCAGCAGCATGTCGGGGCGGGACAGCAGCAGCTTGCACAGCGCGACGCGGCGGCGCTCACCGCCGGACAGCTTGCTGACGTCGGCGTCGCCCGCGGGGACGCGCAGCGCGTCCATCGCGACCTCGATGGTGCGGTCCAGGTCCCACGCGTTGGCCGCCTCGATGGCGTCCTGGACCTGGCCGAACTCCTCGTAGACCTTGGCCATCGCGTCGTCGTCGAGCGGTTCGGCCATCTTCATGGACAGCTCGTTGAAGCGCTCCAGCAGGCGCGCGGTCTCGCCGACGCCGTCCATGATGTTGCCCTTCACGTCCTTGGACTCGTCCAGCTGCGGCTCCTGCGGCAGGTAGCCGACGCGGATGCCCTGGCCGGCGAACGCCTCGCCCTCGAACTCGGTGTCCACGCCCGCCATGACACGCAGCAGGGTCGACTTGCCCGCGCCGTTGGGGCCGATGACGCCGATCTTGGCCCCCGGAAGGAAGCTCAGCCAGATCCCCTTGAGGATCTCCTTGTTGGGGGGCACGACCTTGGTCAGGCCCTTCATCACATAGACGTACTCAGCCACAGTTGCTCCAGCGGAGGGGTTGGGGGACGCCGCTCATGCTAGCCGCGGTAGCGCGGGACGGGCGCGCCGGGGACGGGCGCGGGGGCGAGGAAGACGGCACCGCCCTCCTCGGGCCGCACGGTGTTGTCCAGCGTCGTGACGATCAGGTCGGTCAGGCCGTCGCCGGCGAAGCAGACGCTGCTCACGAAGTTCGCCGGCACGTCGAGGACCTCGCGCAGCGCGCCGTCGGGTGAGAACCAGCCGACACCGCCCCCGCCCGCCAGGGCGACCAGCAGGCTGCCGTCGGCGGCCACCGCGAGGCCGTCGAACTGGCCGGACGGCGAGGTGCACAGCGGCGTCAGCGCCCCGGGGCGCCGTGGGTCCCACGGGCCGGCGAGCACGATCCCGCCCGGATAGTCGACGACGTACACCGTGGCGCCGTCGGGCGAGAAGCCGATGCCGTTGGGCCAGGCGATGCCCTGGTGCCACACGCTGACCGCACCGTCCGGTGCCCGGTAGCGCAGCGTCCCCGGGACCGGCGCCCCGCCGCCCAGAGGGCTGAAGTGCAGCGCACCCGCGAGCAGACCGCCCTCCGGCGTCGCGGCGATGTCGTTGAAACCGGTGACCGGCTCGCCCCGCGGCAGGAGCACCGCCGGCTCGCCGTCGCCGAGGCGGACGACATCGCGGCCGGACACGATCGGCCGCCCCGCCATGTCCAGCGCCGCGCCGCCGATGCCCTTGCGCTCTGGCACCAGCAGCTCGAGCGTGTCGCCGTCTCGGCTCAGCCGCCGCAGCCCGCCGCCCAAGGCGCTGCTCACCAGCAGCGTGCCGTCGTCGGTGAGCGTCGGCGCCTCCGCGAGCGCGAACCCCGTCGCCAGCAGCCTCATCGCCCCGCCCTCCCCGTCGTGGCCTCGTCGCGCAGCGCGCGCTTGAGGATCTTGTTCGTCGCCGTCTTGGGCAACGCATCGCGCAGCTCGATGCGGCGCGGCTTCTTGTAGCCCGCGAGCAGCGCCTCGCAGTGCGCCTGGAGCTCCTCGACGGTCGGGGTGGCGCCGCGCGCAGGGATGACGGCCGCCGCCACGATCTCGCCCCACAGCGGATCCGGCACGCCGAACACCGCGGCCTCGGCCACGCCCGGGTGGCGCAGCAACGCCGCCTCGACCTCGGCGGGGTACACGTTCAGCCCACCCGTGATGACAAGGTCCTTCTTGCGGTCCACGATCGCGTACCAGCCGCCCGGGAGCTGACGCGCGATGTCGCCGGAGTGGTACCAGCCGTCCACGAGCACCTCGGCGGTGGCCTTCGGGTCGTTCCAGTAGCCGCTCATCACGTTGGCGCCGCGCACCAGCAGCTCGCCGTCGCCGGCCAGCCGCACCTCGACGCCGTGCGCCGGGCGGCCCGTCGCCTGCGCCGTCTCGGGCAGCAGATGCTCGTCACGGCCCAGGACGAGCACGGGGTGCGGCGTCTCCGTGGCGCCGTAGATCTGCGTGAGCACGGGCCCGAAGCGCTCGACCGCCACAGTGCGGGTCCCAGGGTCGATGAGCGAGCCGCCGTAGGTGACGTTGCGGAAGCCGCCCGGAACCCGCCCGCGGTCCAGCAGCATGCGGATCATCGTGGGCACCAGGAACGTGGCGGTGGCCTCCAGCGCCTCGGCGTCGTCCGCGAAGGTCCCGGCGTCGAAGCGCGGCAGGAACGCGTTGGCCGCGCCGCGCGCGAAGAACGTGAGCACCTTGTCGCCGGAGGCGTGGCCCATCGGCGCGACGTGCAGGAAGCAGTCGTGCGCGGCCGGGTCGATCTCCTCGATCAGCGACGTGCGCATGGCGGCGAGGCGCGCCGCGGCGGAGATGACGGCGCCCTTGGGGCGGCCGGTGGTGCCGGAGGTATGACGGACCACCGACGGCGCTCCATCGGGAAGATCGACCGCGGACGCGTGCGCGGAAGCGGCGGCGAGCGCGGCCTCGTAGGGCATCGCGCCGTGCGGCAGCGCGGCGCCAGGCTCGGCGTCGACGACCAGCACGCGCCGCAACTCCGGTAGTTGGGGCAGGAGCGCGGCGACACGCTCCAGCTCGGACGCCTCGGTGACCAGCGTCTCGGCCTGCACGTTGGCCAGGCAGTACGCGCGCTCCTCGTCGGAAAGGCGTGGGTTGACCGGCGCCTTGACCTTGCCGGCCAGGGCGGCGGCCAGGTCCGCCTCGGCGTACTCGATGCGGTTGCTCATCAGGATCGCGACGCAACGGCCCGGCTCGGGCGACACCGCGAGCAGCGCATTGGCCAGCCGCGCGATGCGCTTCCCCACCTGGGCGAACGTGGCCTCGCGCCCGGCGTCGCGGAATGCGACCGCGGCACGATGCCGCGCCACCGCCCCGAGGATCAGGTCGACCAGAACGTTGGGCACCGGCGCAGCCTACCGACCCGCGTTGTGAACCGTTTCCCTCACATAGCAGGGAAACCGCCCACTGTGGGCGGTTTCCCTGCTATGTGAGGGAAACGGTTCACAACGCGGGTCGGTAGGCTGCGCCGGTGCCCAACGTTCTGGTCGACCTGATC
>DATMKC010000388.1:0-3990 GCA_035553555.1 Egibacteraceae bacterium
GTGCTGCTCACCACGCAGTACCTGGAGGAGGCGGACCGGCTCGCCGACCGCATCGGCGTGATCCACCGCGGCCGCATCGTGCGGGAAGGCACCGCCGACGAGCTCAAGGTGGACGTGGGCGGCGCGGTGCTGGAGCTGGCCGTGGCCGAGGAGTCCCGCCCGGCCGCGATGGCGGCGCTGGAGCGCCTGAGCGGCGAAGAGCCGCTGTACGACGAGGCGACCGGGCGGCTGCGCGCCCCCGCGCCCGACGGCGCGGCCAGCATGCTGGCGGCCGTGCGCGCGCTGGACGCCGTCGGGGTGGAGCCGGTCGACGTGGCGCTGCACAAGCCGACCCTGGACGACGTGTTCCTGGCGCTGACCGGCGACGCGCCCGGCAGCGACGAGACCGGCGACGACGACGCGGCACCCGGCTCCGGCCAGGCCGCGTCCACGGAGGCGAAGATCCGATGACCGCGAGCACCGTGCCCGTGCGCACGCGCACCACCGTGGCGTCCACCGTGTCCGACATCGCCGTGCTCATGCGGCGCAACCTGCTGCGCACCGTGCGCATGCCGCAGCTGATGGTGTTCTCCACGGTGCAGCCCGTCATGTTCCTGCTGCTGTTCAACTACGTCTTCGGCGGCGCCATCGGCCAGGCGATCCCGCCCGCGGCGGGCGGCAAGTACATCAACTGGCTGATGCCCGGCCTGCTGGTGCAGATCTCCACGTTCGGCGCCGGGCAGACCGCCATCGGCCTCACCGAGGATCTCGCCAAGGGCGTGGTGGACCGCTTCCGCTCGCTGCCCATCGCGCGGTCGGCCGTGCTGGCGGGACGCACGCTCGCCGACGTGGTGCGCAACAGCTTCGTGCTCGCGCTCATGCTCGCCGTCGGCTTCCTGATCGGCTTCCGCCCGCAGACGGACGTGCCGCGCTTCCTGGCCGGCTTCGGCATGGTGATGCTGTTCACGTTCTCGCTGTCGTGGGTGATGGCGACCGTGGGCCTCAAGGTGCGCAGCCCCGAGGCGGCGCAGTCCGCGGCGTTCATCCCGATCTTCCCGCTGGTGTTCGCCTCGTCGGTGTTCGTGCCCACCCAGACCATGCCGGACTGGCTGCGCGCCTTCGCCGACCACCAGCCCATCACCGTCATCACCAACGCCCTGCGCGGGCTGATGCTGGGGGAGGGGGCGCTGCTGCCGGGCCAGACGGTTGGCGGCACCGTGGTGGCCGCGCTGGCGTGGATGGCCGGGATCAGCGTGGTGTTCGGGTTCCTGGCGGTGCGCACGTACCGCAAGGCGGTGCTGTGAGAGCCGGACGCTAGGATGCCTGCTCCGTGGTGACCGATCGAAGGACGTGGAGTGAAGCTTTCCGGCACTGACCCGTTCGACCTCGCGGGACCCAGCTTCTTCGCCCTGCTCCAGCGCGAGGCGCCGGAGCAGGCGGCGCGGGTGCTGACGAGCGCGCAGTCCTCGGGCATGGTGGACCACGTGGACGGCACGACGGTCATCGCGCTCACCTACGGCGCCGGCGGCGACCAGGGCGTCATCATGGCCGGCGACCGCCGCGCGACGTCCGGCAACATCATCTCCAAGCGCGACATGCGCAAGGTGTTCGAGGCCGACTCGTGGTCGGCGGTGGGCATCTCCGGCGCGGCCGGGCCGGCCATGGAGCTCGCGAAGATCTTCGCCACGGAGCTGGAGCACTACGAGAAGGTCGAGGGCAACCCGCTGAGCCTTGAGGGCAAGGCGAACAAGCTCGCCCAGATGGTGCGCGCCAACCTGCCGCTGGCGATGCAGGGGCTGGTGGTGGTGCCGCTGTTCGCCGGCTACGACCCGCGCGAGGGCGTCGCCCGGATCTACGAGTTCGACGCCGCAGGCGGCCGCTACGAGGAGCGCCGCTTCGCCACCACCGGCTCCGGCGGCCGTGACGCGCGCGGCTCGCTCAAGGCGCGCTTCCGCGAGGACCTGGTCCGCGAGGGCGCCATCGACGTGGCGATCGAGGCGCTGTGGGACGCCGCCGACGAGGACTCCGCAACCGGCGGGCCGGACCTGGTCCGCGAGATCTACCCGCTGGTGGCGGTCATCGACTCGGGCGGCTACCGCGAGCTGGCCGACGACGTGGTCGCCGAGCGCGTGCGCGGCGTCATCGACCGGCGCCGCCAGTAGCGACCGCCCGCAGGCGAGGAGACGACCCATGGCCATGCCGTACTACGTGTCACCCGAGCAGGTGATGAAGGACAAGGCGGACTTCGCCCGCAAGGGCATCGCCCGCGGCAAGTCCGTCGCCGCGCTCACCTACGCCGACGGCATCCTGTTCGTGGCGGAGAACCCCTCGGCGACGCTGCACAAGATCAGTGAGATCTACGACCGCATCGCCTTCGCCGCCGTCGGCAAGTACAACGAGTTCGAGCAGCTGCGCGTCGCCGGGATCCGCCTGGCCGACGTGAAGGGCTACCAGTACGCGCGCGAGGACGTCACCGGGCGGGCGCTGGCCAACGCCTACGCCACCGCCCTCGGCGCGGCGTTCACCGAGTCGTCCAAGCCGTTCGAGGTGGAGCTGCTGGTCGCCGAGATCAGCGCCGACAGCGTGGAGCTGTACCACATCACCTACGACGGCACGATCATGGACCGTGAGGGCCACGTGGCCATCGGCGGCTCCTCCGACGCGATCACCGCGGCGCTGGACAGCCGCTTCGACGCCTCGCTGCCGCGCGACGAGGCGCTGCGCGTGGCGCGGGACGCCCTGTCCACGGCGGAGGAGCGCCCCATCGACGCCGATCGCCTGGAGGTGGCCGGACTGGACCGCACGCGGGGACGGCGCAAGTTCTTCCGCATGAGCGGCACCGAGATCGCCGCCGCACTGGGCTGAGCGGCCGCGGCGCCGGTCAGCCGCTGAAGGGGCCGGCCGCCAGCGGCTGGCCGCTCGCCAGCAGGAACAGCACGGTGAGCGCGCGCAGCGCCATCACCGGCATCGCCAGGGCCAGCAGGACCACCGTGAGGACCTGCCCGGACGTCGCCGAGGCGGCCCGCGCGTGACTGCGCACGATCCACGCGAACATGCCGGCCGCCACGGCCAGGCCGCCGAGCTGCAGCGCCAGGTACTGCGCCGTGCTCAAGCCCTCCAGCGACAGCGCGCCGGCCACCACGCCCGCGCCCGCGAGGGCGGTGGCGAACCAGGTCGGCAGGGCGCGCGTCATACGCAGTGCATCGGCCGCTGACGCCCCCGAGTTGACGGCCGAATGCCGTCCGCACCTTGTCCACGGGGACGAGCCCAGCTCGGGCCCGTCGCTGGGCCTTCGCCGTTCCGTTCGCGGACGTGGGCCCGCCCGCCTGAGCCACCCGCAAGGTTTGGGCGCATCCGGCCGACTGGTACCACGGCGACCTACAATCGCGGGACGGCCACATCGCGGGGCCAGCGTCGGAAGGCAGGACCCATGGAACGCCGGATCTTCGGCATCGAAGTCGAGTACGGCGTCACGTGCACGTTCCGGGGACAGCGCAGGCTGTCGCCGGACGAGGTCGCGCGCTACCTGTTCCGCCGCGTCGTGAGCTGGGGCCGCTCCAGCAACGTGTTCCTGGAGAACGGCGCGCGCCTGTACCTCGACGTCGGCAGCCACCCCGAGTACGCCACCCCCGAATGCGACTCCGTGCGCCAGGTCGTCGCCCACGACAAAGCGGGCGAGCGCATCCTCGAGGGCCTCGTCGAGCAGGCCGAGCTGCGCCTGCACGAGGAGGGCATCGCCGGGCAGATCTACCTGTTCAAGAACAACACCGACTCGGCGGGCAACTCCTACGGCTGTCACGAGAACTACCTGACCAGTCGCCGTGACGATTTCGGCCACTACGCCGAGGTGCTGATTCCCTTCCTGGTCTCGCGCCAGATCTACGCCGGAGCGGGGAAAGTGCTCCAGACGGCCCGGGGGGCCATGTACTGCGTCTCGCAGCGGGCCGAACACATCTGGGAGGGTGTCTCCAGCGCGACCACCCGCAGCCGACCTATCATCAATACCCGCGA
>DATMKC010000389.1:0-2511 GCA_035553555.1 Egibacteraceae bacterium
GCCTACCCGCGACCCGAGGCCCTTAGACTGGCCGTCCGGGCGATTTCACGCTCCTGCCCACGCTCCGGAGAAAGGCGTTGCATGGGCGCCGTGCACTGGCGCGAGCTCTACCGCGAAGTGGTCGACACGGGGCTGTGCACCGGGTGCGCCGCGTGCGTCATGGCCTGCCCGCGCGACGTGCTCGACTACATCCCGGCGACCTACGCGCCCGTCCAGGTGGGTGAGGGCATGGCCGTGGACGAGTGCTTCCACGGCGACCGCGGCTGCGACATCTGCACGCGCGCCTGCCCGCGCTTCCGGGCCTGGGAGTCCGAGCTGGACACCGCGCTGTTCGGCCGCGAGCGCACGCCGGAGGAGAGCTGGGGCATCGCCAAGTCCGTGCTGCTGGTGCGCGCCACCGACAGCGAGGTGTTCACCGCCGGCCAGGACGGCGGGCTGGTGTCCGCGCTGCTCATCTGGGGTCTGGAGACCGGCCGCATCGACGGCGCGCTGGCGTCCAAGCTGACCGAGGGCCGCCCGTTCGACGCCGAGCCGGCGCTGGTGACCTCGCGCGAGCAGGTACTGGCCACGGCCGGGTCGCGCTACACGTACTCGGCCAACCCGCTGGCGATGAAGCAGGCCGAGGCGGAGGGGCTGCGCAACCTCGCGCTGGTGGGCATGAGCTGCATGTCGTCCATCAACGGCACCGTGCTGGCGCGCGGCATCAAGAAGTACGCCAACCGCATCGCGCTCACCGTGGGCCTGCTGTGCTCCAAGACGTTCACGTACGAGGGCCAGGAGGAGGTGCTGGCCGAGCACGGCATCGCCGTGTCCGACGTCGTGAAGGTCAACATCAAGGGCCGCTACATGGTGTGGACGCGCGACGGCGGCTACACCGAGATCCCGCTGAAGGAGCTGCACCCGCACACGCGCCCGGGCTGCAAGACCTGCCCGGACTTCGCCGCCGAGCACGCCGACATCTCCACCGGCGGCATCGGCGCGGACGACGACTGGACGCTCACCCTGGTGCGCACCGCCCGCGGCGAGGAGTGGATCCAGGGGCTGCTGGACGCCGGCCTGATCGAGGCCAAGCCCGGCGAGACCGACGAGGTGGCGATGAACCTGCTGGACAAGCTGTCGCGCGTGTCGCGCAAGCGCTGGCCCGCCGACCTGCTGCCCGCCGGCCACCGCGCCCCGGCCCTGCTGCCGGTGGTGTGACCCCGTGAGCCGGTTCCCCCACGCCCTCGCCGACGACCTGCCCAGCGGCGTGCGCAGGGCGCTGGCGCGCGCCGACGACGGCAAGACGCTGTCCGTCGACGAGGCGGCCTGGCTGCTGTCGGCGCGCGGGGCGGCGCTGGAGGCACTGATGGGCATCGCCGCGCGCGTCCGCGACGGCGCCTTCGGCGCGCGTGTCACCTACTCGCGCAAGGTGTTCGTGCCGCTGACGCACCTGTGCCGGGACTCCTGCGGCTACTGCACGTTCGCGTGGCCGCCGAAGGGCGACCTGCCCGCCTTCCTGTCGCCCGAGCAGGTGCTGGAGATCGCGCGGGCCGGCCAGGAGGCCGGCTGCAAGGAGGCGCTGTTCACCCTCGGCGACAAGCCGGAGCTGCGCTACCCGGCGGCGCGCGAGTGGCTGGCCGCGCGCGGCTACGACTCCACGCTGGAGTACCTGCGGGCCGTGGCGATCCAGGTCATCGAGGAGACCGGCCTGGTGCCCCACCTCAACCCCGGCGTCATGAGCTGGACCGAGCTGTCCATGCTCAAGCAGGTCTCCGGGTCCATGGGCATCATGCTGGAGTCGGCGTCGCTGCGGCTGCTGGCCAAGGGCCAGGCCCACTGGCACGCGCCCGACAAGGACCCCGAGGTGCGCCTGCGCACCATCGAGGACGCCGGCCGCCTGGCGATCCCGTTCACCTCCGGGGTCTTGATCGGCATCGGCGAGACCGAGCGCGAGCGCGCCGAGGCGCTGTTCGCGCTGGCCGGGTCCGCGCGCCGCTACGGGCACGTCCAGGAAGTGATCGTGCAGAACTTCCGCGCCAAGCCGGACACGGCGATGCGCGACGCGCCCGAGCCGTCGGCCGACGAGCTGCTCGCGACCATCGCCGTGGCGCGGCTGGTGCTGCCGGTCAAGGTGCACCTGCAGGCGCCGCCGAACCTGTCGCCGTCGCTGGAGGCGCGCATGGTCGCCGCGGGCATCGACGACTTCGGCGGCGTGTCGCCGGTGACCCCGGACCACGTCAACCCGGAGTACCCGTGGCCGCACCTGGACGGCCTGGCCGCGCGCGTCGCCGAGGCGGGCCACGAGCTGCGCGAGCGGCTGTGCGTGTACCCGGAGTTCGTGCGCCGGCCCGACCCGTGGCTGGCCGGGCGCATGCGCGGACCGGTCCTGGCGCTGGCCGACGACGAGGGCCTGGCCGTGGCGGGCCTGTCGCCCACGGGCCACGACTGGCAGGACCCGGAGACGCCCGTGGGCGCGCCGGTGGGCTCGGACGCGCGCTGGACGTCGGCCGTGGCCGGCGACGGCGTCACCGG
>DATMKC010000390.1:0-9837 GCA_035553555.1 Egibacteraceae bacterium
ATCGTGGGCTGCACGGGCGGCGGCTCCAACTTCGCGGGGCTGAGCTTCCCGTTCCTGCGCGAGAAGCTGGCCGGCAAGATGGACCCGCGCATCCTGGCGGTGGAGCCGGCGGCCTGCCCGTCGCTCACGCGCGGCGTCTACACCTACGACTTCGGCGACACCGCGGGCATGACGCCGCTGGTGAAGATGCACACCCTGGGGCACGACTTCGTGCCCGAGGCGATCCACGCCGGCGGCCTGCGCTACCACGGCATGTCGCCGCTGATCTCCCACATCTACGAGCTCGGCCTCATCGAGGCGGTCGCCAAGAACCAGAGCGAGTGCTTCGCCGCGGGCGTCCAGTTCGCGCGCACCGAGGGCATCGTGCCGGCGCCCGAGCCGACGCACGCCCTGGCCGCCACCGTCGAGGAGGCGCTGCGCTGCAAGGAGACCGGCGAGGAGAAGGTGGTCCTCACGGCGCTGTGCGGCCACGGCCACTTCGACATGGCGGCCTACGACCGCTACCTGGCGGGCGAGCTGGTGGACTACGCCTACCCGGAGGAGAAGGTGGCCGACGCGCTCACGCGCCTGCCGCAGGTGGACCTGTAACGCGAAGGGGGCCGGTCTTTCGACCGGCCCCCTCGGTGTGCCGTTCGGCTCAGGCCTCGAAGCAGGGCTTGTCGAACGCCATGCCCTCGGCCGTGGGGCCGGTGAAGAAGTCGGCGACGACGTTCACGCCCGTGGGCTGCGTGTCGTCCACCTGGGACACCACGCTCTGGCGGAACACGGCGTCGGCCGGCTCGCCTGCGTAGTTGCCGGCCTCCTCCGGCAGCATGCCCTCGTAGTCGACCGTCTCCAGCGTCTTCACGGCCTCCAGCAGGCCCTCACGGGTGAGGTTGCCGTCCTCGACCGCCTTCTCCAGCGCGGCCTTGAGCGGGTACTGCCACACCCAGCCGGCCACGTAGCCGTCGTTCGGCGTGGTGTCCGGGAAGGCCTCGCGCAGGGCGGCGTGCCCGGCGGACTCGGTGCCCCACGGGCCCCACGGCCCGGCCTGGAAGTACATCGCCTTCAGCGCCGGGGCGGCCGCGGTCTGCAGCAGCGCGGGGTTCCACGTCGGGCTGGAGCCGATCACCTTGCCGGTGAAGCCCTGGCTGGCCGCGCCGCCCACGATGGTCGCGAGCTCCGTCGGTCCGGTGGTCACCACCACGAGGTCGGGCTTCTCCTGCACGATCGCCGCGACGGCACCGGACTGGTTCTCCTGGCCCGGCTGGGTCGGGTGGTCGACGAACTCGGCGCCGATGCGCTCGGCGGCCAGCCGCGCACCGGCGGCCGCGTCGTCGCCGTAGTCACCGGGGTAGTGGATCGCCATGACCTTGGTCGGCGCCGCCTGCTCCTCGGCGTACCAGTCGACGGCGTTGGCCATCTCCATGCAGTAGTTGGTGCCGGACTCGATGATGACGTCCTCGAACTCCCACGCAGACGTCCACGAGGCCGGTGCGGCCACGATGGAGTCGTCGCGCAGGTCCTGGATGATCGCCGCCGTCTGCGGGGAGCCGAGCGTCTGCGCCAGGCCCAGCACGTCGCCGCGGATCTCCTCGAACACCTGCTTGTGGGTCTCCGGGATGTACTTGTTGTCCTTGATGTGGGTCTCGACGTCGATGTCGTAGCCGCCGATGCCCCCGTCGTTGTTCACGCGCGCCCAGAACGCCTTCTGGGCGTCCGTCAGCGGGACGGCGAGGGCGCGGAACGGGCCCTCCGTCAGGTCGGAGATGATGCCCAGGTAGATGCAGCCGTTGTCGGCGTTGACCGCGTTCGGACACGGGTCGTCGGTGACACCGACGGCGCTGCCGCCGCCGTCACCTCCGTCCCCGTCCGTGTCCGCGTCGTCGTCGCCGCCTCCGCAGGCGGTCGCCACGAGGGAGAGCACCAGCATCAAGATGGCGAGCATCCGCCAGCGTGTCGTTGCCATGGGTGTTTCCTTTCTGCCGCCCGATGTCGCCGTTCCCGCTAGTAGGAGAACGGCCACCCTTTCCAGTAGTTGCGCACGCGCAGCCACACGCCGAACAGGCCGCGCGGTTCGAACACCAGGAACCCGATGATGAGCAGGCCGTACAGCACGGCCTCGATCTGATGCTGGTCCAGCAGCTGCCCCCCGGACAGGAACGGCAGCTCGCGCACGAGGAACTGCGACATGCGCGGGAGCATGGTGATGAACACCGCGCCCATGATCGCCCCGGACACCGTGGCGATGCCGCCGATGAGGATCATCGCGATGAAGCGGATCGACATCAGCAGGTTGAACGAGCTCGGCTCGATGTGCCCGATGATCGTGTACAGCAGCGCGCCGGACACGCCCGCGAACGCCGAGGAGATGGTGAACGCGAGCACCTTGTACTTGGTCAGCGGCACGCCGATGACCGCCGCGGCGATGTCGCGGTCGCGCACGGCGGAGAACGCGCGGCCGAGCGCGGAGCGCCCGACGTTGCGCCCGAGCACCGCGCACACGGCCAGCAGGACCAGCATGAGCAGGTACAGCTTCACGTGCCGGGTGAGCGTCAGGCCCAGCAGCGTGCTGGGCTCGGTGAGGTCGACGCCGAGCACCACCGCCTCCGGGCCGGGCCGGCCCACGCCGACCCCGCCGGTGAGGTCCTTGAGCTCTTTGAAGGCGTGCTCGCCCAGGAACACCAGGCCCAAGGTGACGATGGCCAGGTACAGCCCGCGCAGCCGCACGGCCAGGGGGCTGACCAGCGCGCCGAACGCCCCGGCCACCACCGCCGCGCCGGGCAGCCACAGCAGCATGTCCAGGCCGAAGCCGATGTGGCGGGAGCTGTCCGGGTCGCCGGCCAGCGTGGCGGCGGTGAACGCGCCGACGCCCACGAAGAACGCGTGGCCCAGCGAGACCTGGCCGGCCATGCCGGTGACGATGTTCAAGCCGATGGCGCCGATCGCGGCGGCCGCCGCCGTGGCCAGCAGCAGCACCATGTCGTTGCCCACCAGGAACGGCAGCACCACGCCGGCCAGGAACAGCGCGGTCACGCCCGCGCGCTTCGGCGCCGTGTTCAGCAGGGCCTGGTCCTGGCGGTAGGACGTGTACAGCTCCGGGCGGCCGCGGACGCGCCGGCCGCCCAGCTCGCCCAGCTCGGGCGCATGCGTCGTGGCGCTCATACGCGCTCCACCTCCGGCGTGCCGAACAGGCCGTACGGCCGCACGAGCAGGACCAGCAGCATCACCAGGTAGGGCGAGACCACGGAGAAGTTCGCGCCCAGCCAGGGGAAGTAGCTGCCCTGGTAGGTGGCGACCAGCGCCTCCACGACGCCGATCAGGATGCCGCCGACGACGGCGCCCGGCACGGAGTCAAGGCCGCCGAGGATGATGGCGGGCAGCGCCTTCAGCGCCACCGTCCACGTGGAGCCTTCGATGCCGGTGCCGGTGCCGACGAACGCGCCGGCCACGGCGGCGAGCGCCCCGGCGATCGCCCACGACAGCGCGAACACCATGCCCACCGACACGCCCTGCGCCTGCGCGGTCTCCTGGTCCAGCGCGGCTGCGCGCATCGCCAGCCCCACGCGCGAGTACTTGAAGAACAGCGACAGCGCGGCCACCAGCACGGCCGTGGTCAGCAGCATGGCGATGTGGCGCTGCTGCACGATCACGCCGCCGAAGGTGGTGGTCGACAGCCCCCACGGGTTGTCGACCGGGCGCACGTCCAGGCCGATGAAGCGGTTCACCACCACGCGGATCACCACGTCGACACCGATGGTGATGATCGCCACCACGAACACGGGCTTGCCGACCATGGGCCGCAGCGCGGTGCGCTCCACCACCAGGGCGAGCACCGCGGTGGCCGCGGCGGCCAGCGCCAGCGCCGGGAAGAAGCCCAGGCCCACGACGTGGCCGAACAGGTAGGTGAGCATCGCGCCGGCGACCATGATCGACGGCTGGGCGAAGCTGATCACCGACGTGGCCTTGTAGATGATCACGAAGCCCAGGGCCAGCAGCGCGTAGATGCTGCCGTTGCCCAGCCCGACCACGATGGCCTGCGCGAGGCGGGTCACTGGTACATCGCCTCCACCAGGTCGCTGAACTGGCGGGAGATCGCGGCCCGCTTCACCTTCTGCGTGGCGGTCAGCTCGCCGTCCTCGTGATCGAGCTCCTTGGGCAGCATGCGGAACTTCTTGATCGTCTCCACCTGCGCGAAGCGCGCGTTGGTGCGGTCGATCTCCTTGCGCACCAGGGCCAGCACCTCCGGCTTCTCCGACAGGTCCCGGTAGGTGGTGTAGGGGATGCCCTGGCGGGTGGCCCAGTCGCCCACCGTGTCCAGCTCGATGCCGATCAGCGCCGTGAGGTAGGGGCGCCGGTCGCCCAGGACCACGGCCTCCTTGATGTAGGGCGAGGTCTTCAGCGCGTTCTCGAGCTCCGACGGCGAGATGTTCTTGCCGCCGGCCGTGATGATGATGTCCTTCAGGCGGTCGGTGATCTTCAGGTGCGTGCCGTCGACCCACTCGCCGACGTCGCCGGTGCGCAGCCAGCCGTCCTCGGTGAAGGTCTCGCGCGTGGCCTGCTCGTTGCGCCAGTAGCCGGCGAAGTTGCCCGGGTGGCGTGTCTGGATCTCGCCGGTGGCGGGGTCGACGCGCACCTCCGCCCCGGGGTAGGGCTCGCCGACGGTGCCGAGCTTGACGCGTCCGGGACGGTTGGACGTCGCCACGGCGCTGTTCTCGGTCATGCCGTACGCCTCGTGCATCGGCACGCCGATGGCCATGAAGAAGCGCAGCAGGTCGGGCGCGACCGGCGCCGCCCCGGACGCGGCGAAGCGGCAGCAGCGCATGCCGATGCGGTCCTTGAGCGCCCGGTACAGCAGCAGGTGGCCGAGCAGCCGCACGACGCGGTCCAGCGGGGTCAGGCGCGCACCGGCCAGGTCCTTGTCCACCAGCCGCAGCCCGCGCGCCACCCAGAAGCGGTAGTTGGCGCGCTTGAGCCGGCTGGCGTTGGCCATGCGGATCTCGATGCCCGCGTGCATCTTCTCCCAGATGCGCGGCACGCCCAGGAAGATCGTCGGCTGGATCTCGCGCAGGTTCTGCTGCACCGTCTCGATGGACTCGGCGAAGTTCACCACCGGCCCGGCGCCGAGGTTGAACCACACCGTGAACAGGCGCTCGGCCACGTGCGCCAGCGGCAGGTACGACAGCAGCATGTCCGACTGGCCCGGCGGGGGGTCGGCCAGCGCGCCGGAGACCACGGCCGACGTGATGGCGAACTCGACGTTGGCGACGGTCAGCATCGCGCCCTTGGGCGGGCCCGTGGTGCCGGAGGTGTAGACCAGCGTCGCCAGGTCGTCCGGGCGCGCCTGGCTCATCAGGCGCTCGACCTCGCCGGCGTGCGCGGCACGGTGCCGGCGGCCCATCGCCAGCAGGTCCTCCCAGGCCAGCAGGCGCGGGTCGTCGTAGCGGCGCACCCCGCGGGGGTCCACGTAGACGATGCGCTCCAGGTGGGGGAGGCGGTCGGCGACCGCCAGGGCCTTGTCGACCTGCTCCTGGTCCTCGGCCACGAGGATCTTGGCCCCGGAGTTGTCCAGCAGGTACTCCACCTCGGCGGCCGGGTTGGTGGGGTACACGCCCATGCTCACGGCGCGGACCGCCACGCACGCGACGTCGCAGACCACCCATTCGGGCCGGTTCTCGGAGTGGATCGCGACACGGTCGCCGGGCTCCACGCCCAGGGACAGGAACGCGTGCGCCACGTCCTGGACCAGGTCCCAGTAGGCCTGCCAGGTGATCTCGTGCCACACGCCCAGCCGCTTCTCGCGCAGGGCGACGCCGCCGGGGTCGCGATGCGCCCAGTCGCGCAGCCGCGTGGCGATGCTGATGGTGGTGGCGGGTGCCTCGAAGGTCGTGGTCATGTCGTGCCCCCTTCGCCGGGCGTCGCGGCGGCCGCCCCCAGGTACGCGCGGATCACGTCGGGGTGGCGCTGGACCTCGTCGGGCGTGCCGGTCGTGATCGGCTTGCCGAAGTCGAGCACCATGACGCGGTCGGCCAGGTCCATGACGACGCCCATGTCGTGCTCGACCAGGATGATCGGGATGCCCAGCTCCTCGCGGATGTCCAGGACGAAGCGCGCCATGTCCTCGGTCTCCTCGACGTTCATGCCGGCGACCGGCTCGTCGAGCAGCAGCAGCTTGGGCTCCATGGCCAGCGCCCGTCCGAGCTCGACGCGCTTCTGCACGCCGTAGGGCAGCAGGCGCACCGGGTACTTGCGGTGCTCCTCGATCTCCAGGAAGTCGATGATCTCCTCGACCACGGCGCGGTTGCGGACCTCCTCGCGGGCGGCGCGGCCGGCGTAGGCCAGCGCGGACACGGCGCCGTAGCGCACGTGCCCGTGGCGGCCGAGCATGAGGTTGTCGACCACGGTGAGGTTCTCGAACAGCTCGATGTTCTGGAAGGTGCGCGCCATGCCGAGCTGGGCGATGCGGTGCGGCGCCATGCCGACGAGCTCCTGGCCGTCGAAGCGCACCGAGCCCTCCTGGGGGGCGTAGATGCCGGACAGCACGTTGAACACGGAGGTCTTGCCGGCGCCGTTGGGGCCGATGATCGCGAACAGCTCACCGGGTTGGACGGTGAAGCTCACGCCGTCCAGTGCGGTGACGCCGGCGAAGCGCAGGCGCACGTCGCGGAAGTCCAGCAAGCTCATGACAGCCACCGCTTGCGCCGCTTGTAGTGCTTGACGTCGCGGAAGGACTTCGCCGCGCCCTCCGTGCCCATGCCCAGGTAGAACTCGCGCACGTCCTCGTCCTCCAGCAGGGCGGCCGCGGCGTTGTCCATGACGACCTTGCCGGTCTCCATGACGTAGCCGTGGTCGGCGATGGACAGCGCCATGTGCGCGTTCTGCTCGACCAGCAGCACCGTGGTGCCCTGCTTGTTGATCTCCACCACCAGGTCGCGGATCTGCTCCACGAGCAGCGGCGCCAGGCCCAGGCTCGGCTCGTCCAGCAGCAGGTAGCGCGGGTCGGACATGAGCGCGCGGCCCATCGCCAGCATCTGCTGCTCGCCGCCGGACAGGTAGCCGGCGGTCGAGCGCGCGCGGTCCTTGAGCACCGGGAACAGCTCGTAGACGCGGTCCAGGTTGTGCTTGGCCGTCTTGGCGTTGGTGTAGCCGCCGATGCGCAGGTTCTCCTCGACGGTGAACTCCGAGAAGATGCGCCGGCCCTCCAGCACCTGCGTGACGCCGGCGCGCACGATGCGCGCGGGCGGCAGGTGGTGGATCGGGCTGCCGTCCAGCGAGATGCGGCCCTTGGTGATCTCGCCGTCGTGCACGTCCAGCAGCCCGCTGATGGCGCGCAGGAGCGTGGTCTTGCCGGCGCCGTTGGCGCCCAGCAGCGCCACGATCTTGCCGTCGGGGACCTCGAGGCTCACGCCTCGCAGCACGAGGATGACGTCGTCGTAGACGACCTCGAGGTTCTCCACGGTCAGGACCAACGGCGCGCTCCGGTCAGCAGGCTGTGGACTGATGGACGGCTACTGGGCGGTGCCTGGCGGCTACGGCTGCGATCGTAGAGAACTCGGCAGCGGAAATCCTGGGTTTTCCGCGTGCCATACCCAAGTTGGTCATTCCGGGCTGGCCCGCGGCGGTCGCCAGGCCCAGAGCCGGCCATCCGGGCCGCTCGTGCCGAAGCCACCCCACACGAGCACCTCGGCGCCCGTCCACGCCAGCACCGGCGTGACCCGCGGGCCGGGGCCGCCGTGCGGCAGGCGCGCCCAGGACCCGGCCGCCGGGTCGTAGCGCAGTGACACCGCGCGCGGGTAGCCGCCGTGCAGCACCATGCCGTGCGGGGTCCACGCGGCCGCGTACCCGTAGGAGTCCCGCGCCGGGACGCCGCCCAGCCCGACCAGCGGCAGGGGCCGCCATTGCGCGCCGGCTGCCGGCGCCAGGGCCACGCCGTCGGGAGCGGCGGACTCGGCGGGCGCCTCGGTGCGGGGGCGGCCCCACAGCACCAGCTCCGTCCCGGTCCAGACGGCCGCCGCGTCTGTCGGGTCCCGCAGCGGCGGTGGCGGCAGGGGCCGCCACTCGTCGGTCGCGGGCAGGTACGCCGCGGCGAAGGACTCGTGCGCGGCCGTCTGGCCCCAAACCAGCACGCGGTCGCCCGCCCAGACCCCGCGCGCGTACCACACGTCGGCAATGGGCGCGGGCGGCAGCGGGCGCCAGCGGCCGGCGGCCACGTCGTACGCGGACCCGCCGACCCAGCCGGTGGCGGCGTCGCGGGCCATCCAGTCGCCCGGACGCTCGCCGCCCCAGACGAACAGCTCGCTGCCGGTCCACACCACCGCGGGCACCCATCGCGGCGGCGCCGGCGGAGGCGGCAGGGCACGCCAGCGCCCGGCCCGGTCCATCATCCACGCGTCGGCGGTGTACGGGCGCGGGTTGTAGCTCGGCGCGAAGCCCCCGTACAGGAACACGCGGCCGTCCTCGCCCGCGGCCAGCTTCGCGCCGACGCGCTGCAGGCGCGGCGCGCCCCGCAGGACCCGCCAGCGGCGGGCGCGGGGGTCGTAGGCGGCCATGCCGGTGGCGAAGTCGCCCACGACGAGCTCACGGCCGGTCCACGCGCCCAGGTGCTCGCCCGGGACGCCGATGGGCGCGGGCTCCAGCTCCTGCCATTCGCCGGCGAGGAGAGGCGGCCGGCGGATGGCCGGCGCGGGGGAGGACGAGGCGGGGGAGCTGTCCGGCCGCACCGGCAGTGTCGCGGCCGGAGGATCGAGCGCGCCGCGCGTGAGCACGATCGCGAGCCACGCCAGCCCCGCCACCGCGAACACGGTCAGCGTGCGGCGGATGGCGGGCATGCGCGTGCGCTCAGGAATTCGTGAGGCCGTGCGCCAGGGCCTCGGCCAGGCGCTCGACCGCGTCGGGGCCGTCCACGGCGACCTGGGCCACGCGGCGCCCTGCGCGCGCACGGGCGCCGCGTGGCCCAGGTCGCCGGCCGCCTGCGCGCGGATCAGCGTGCCGAAGTCGTAGGGCCGCCCGGGGATGTCGACGGGCGCCGCGTCCTGCCACAGCGTGGCGTCGACGATCTGGAGCACCACGACGTTGTCCGCGCCGCCCTTGTGCAGCTGCCCGGTGGAGTGCAGGAAGCGCGGCCCCCAGCCGAACGTGGTGGCGATCCCGCGCAGGTCGCGGGCGGCGGCACGCGCCTGGGCGAACGACGCCAGCGTCGCCGACGAGGGCGGCAGGTACGCCTGGATCGCCAGGTAGTCGCCCGGGCGCAGAGTGGCGCACAGCGCCGGCACGTCGCCGTGCTCGGGCGCGGGCACGCCGCCGCCGCCGGCGACTTCGGCCAGGATCGCCCTGGTCTGCTCCTTGGCCTCGGTGACGTTGGGCTCGTCGAAGGGATTCACGCCCAGCAGCGCGCCCGCCAGGGCGGTGGCCAGCTCCCAGCGCAGGAACTCCGCGCCGAGGTGCTCGCGCGACGCCACGTCCAGGAACAGCACGGGGTGGCCGGCGTCGGCCAGCGCACGGGCGCCCTCGGGCTCGGTGTCGCCGAAGCGGTAGGCGACGAAGGCGCGGTCGTCGCCGTAGGAGCCGGGCCGGCCGACGGGCTCGCCGACGACGGGCACCACGCCCACGCCCTGTTTGCCGGTGCTCTCGGCGACGAGCTGCTCGACCCAGTCGCCCAGCGGGCCGAGCGGCTCCGGCGCCAGCAGCGTGAGCTTGTCCCTGCCGCCGCGCGCGAGTCCCGCCATGAACGCGGCGAGCTGCACGCCCGGGTTCGCCGCGGCCGGGACACCCGGTCCGGCCGCGACCAGCAGCTCGGCGGCGTGGCCCCAGACGGCGTCGACGTCCACGCCGAGCAGCGCGGCGGGCGCCATGCCGAAC
>DATMKC010000391.1:0-3277 GCA_035553555.1 Egibacteraceae bacterium
GTGTCCAGCGCCCGCCCACCACGTCGAGCGCCTTGCTCAGCGCGCAGAGCTGCTCGTAGGAGCGCATGCCTGACCTTTCGGTTGAGTTTCTTGCTCGGCTAGTTTACTTTCTTGCCCTAGGAGAGCAAGTGGGCGAGCAAGGAGGCGGGCGATGCGGTTCGACAACCCGGAACTGGTGGACACCTCGGCGGGGCGCGTTGCCGTGCACCAGGCCGGCCAGGGCAGCCCCGTGGTGCTGCTGCACGGTCTCTTCGGCGCCTCGCCGGTGTGGTCCGGCGTGGCGCCGCTGCTGGCGGCGCGGCACCGCGTCCTGGCGGTGGACCTGCTCGGCTTCGGCCACAGCGAGCGCGTCCGCGACGCCGAGGCGCTGTGGGCGCCCAGCCAGGCCGCCGCGATCGGCGAGGCGCTGGACGCCCTGGGTGTCGGCCCCGCGGCGTTCGTGGGCTACGACTACGGCGGCCCGGTCGCCCTCACGCTGAGCGCCCGCGCGCCGCAGCGCGTCACGGCGCTGACGCTGAGCGCCACGAACGCCTTCCCGGACGCGCCGATGCCGTTCCCGTTGTCGCTGCTGTTCCTGCCGGTGGTGGGCGGGGCGGCGGAGGCGGCGCTGTTCTCCCGGCCGGGCCTGGCCATGGCCGCGCGCGCGGCGGTGGGCACCAAGGGCGTGCGCCTGGACCGCTGGCTCCTGCTGGGCGACCGGGCGCAGTCCCGCGCCGTCCGCACGCTGTTCAAACAGGCCCTGCGCCAGATGCCCGCCCGCTACGGCCCGGTCCACGACGCGCTGACACGGCTCGACGTGCCCACGCTGGTGGTCTGGGGCGACCGCGACCCGTTCTTCGCGCTGGAGCAGGGCAGGCGCACGGCCGCCGCGGTGCGCGGCGCGCAACTGCGCGTGTACGACGGCGCCGGGCACTTCGTGCCGGAGGAGCAGCCCGAGCGCTTCGCCGCCGACGTGCTCGCGCTGCTGGCCCGGGTGGGGGCGGCCTGACCGCGGCGCATAGGATTCGCGGCGATGTTCGACTCCGTGCTCGTCGCCAACCGCGGGGAGATCGCCGTCCGGGTGATCCGCACCCTGCGCCGCCTCGGCATCCGCGCCATCGCCGTCCACAGTGACGCGGACGCCGGTGCGCCCCATGTCCGGGCCGCGGACCTCGCCGTGCGCCTCGGGCCGACGCCCGCCGCCGAGAGCTACCTGCACACCGAGCGCGTGCTGGAGGCGGCCGGCGCGACCGGGGCGCAGGCGATCCACCCCGGCTACGGGTTCCTGTCGGAGAACGCCGCGTTCGCGCGCGCCTGCGCCGCAGCCGGCATCGTCTTCGTCGGCCCGCCGCCGGAGGCGATCGAGGCGATGGGCGACAAGATCCGCGCCAAGCAGACCGTGGAGCCCGCAGGGGTGCCGGTGGTGCCCGGCGTGCACCGGCCGGGACTCGACGACGACGCGCTGACGCGGGCGGCCGAGGGCGTCGGGTACCCCCTGCTGGTCAAGGCCGCCGCGGGCGGCGGCGGCAAGGGCATGCGCATCGTGCGCGCCGCCGGCGAGCTGGCCGAGGCGCTGTCCGCGGCGCGGCGCGAGGCGCGCAACGCCTTCGGCGACGACGACCTGTTGCTGGAGCGCTACCTGGAGCGTCCCCGCCACATCGAGATCCAGGTGCTCGCCGACACCTACGGCAACGTGGTGCACCTGGGGGAGCGCGAGTGCAGCCTGCAGCGCCGCCACCAGAAGGTGATCGAGGAGGCGCCCTCGCCCGTGCTGGACGCCGCGATGCGCGCCCGCATGGGCGCCGCCGCCGTCGGCGCCGCGACGTCGTGCGGCTACACCGGCGCGGGCACCGTGGAGTTCATCGTCCCGTTCACCCCGGCGGGCCAGACCCCCAGCGAGTTCTTCTTCCTGGAGATGAACACCCGCCTGCAGGTCGAGCACCCGGTCACCGAGCTGGTCACCGGCCTGGACCTGGTGGAGCAGCAGCTTCGCGTCGCGGCCGGTCAGCCGCTCGGCTTCACGCAGGACGACGTGACCCTGACCGGCCACGCCGTGGAGGCGCGCGTCTACGCCGAGGACCCCGCGCGCGGCTTCCTGCCCACGGGCGGGCGCATCCTGGTCTACGCCGAGCCGTCCGGGGACGGCGTGCGCGTGGACTCAGGCGTCGCCGCCGGCGTCGAGGTCGGCAGCGCCTACGACCCGATGCTCGCCAAGGTCATCGCGCACGGGCCGGACCGGGCCACGGCGCTGGGCCGCCTGGACGCCGCGCTGCGCGACTTCACGCTGCTGGGCCCCACCACGAACACGGCGTTCCTGCGCGTGCTGCTGGACCACCCCGACGTGGCGGCCGGGGCGCTGGACACCAGCCTGGCCGAGCGCGTCGCCGACGACCTGCCGCCCGCGGGCCTGCCGCACGACGTGCTCGCCGCCGCCGCCCTGGCGCGCCTGCTGGCGCTGGAGCCCGACGGGCCGGTGGTCGACCCGTTCACCATCCCCGGCGGCTGGCGCATCGGCGAGGCGGCGTGGGCCGTGTGGCTGCTGCGCCAGGAGGGCGGCGACGCCGACCCGGTGGAGGTGCGCGTGCGCGGCCGCGCCGCCCGCGCGGAGGTGGCCGTCGCCGACGAGGCGCCGCTGGTGGCCTCGGCGCGCTGGGAGGGGCCCCACCGCCTGCTGGTCACCGCGGCGGGCCAGACGCGCGCGTACGCCTACGCCGAGCGCTCTGGCACTGCGCTGCTGGGCCGGGACGGCGCGACGTGGGCGATCCGCGAGGAGGACCGCCTGGAGGCGGCGCGCCACCACGACGCCGCCGCCGGCGTGGGCCCGCTGCTCGCGCCGATGCCGGGCACCGTGACCGTGGTCCACGTCGAGCCCGGCGAGACCGTGGCCGCCGGGCAGACGCTGCTGGTGGTCGAGGCCATGAAGATGGAGCACCCCATCAAGGCGCCCGCCGACGGCGTGGTGGCCGAGCTGGCGGTGGCGGCCGGAGACCGCGTCGACATGGACCAGCGCCTGGCCGTGGTCGCCCCGGACGGCGGCGAGGCGTGAGCGGCCGCCGCGCGCACGCGCTGGACGGCCTGCCGGAGCGCATCACGATCTACGAGGTCGGCCCGCGCGACGGCCTGCAGAACGAGGCCGCCACCGTGCCCACCGAGGTGAAGCGCGAGTTCATCGAGCGGCTGGCCGACGCGGGGCTGTCCGTGGTCGAGGCCACGAGCTTCGTGCGGCCCGAGTGGGTGCCGCAACTCGGCGACGCCGAGGCGCTGATGACCACGCTGGAGCGCCGCGACGGCGTGCGCT
>DATMKC010000392.1:0-3691 GCA_035553555.1 Egibacteraceae bacterium
CATCGAGCACGCCACGCTACTGTCGCCGCTGCCCGAACCGGGCGAGCTGCGCGCCCACGCCCGCCCGGGCCCGGCCGAGGGCACGGTGGTGCTCAGCGTCGTGGCCGCCGACCGGCTCGGCCTGGTCGCCGACTGCGCCGGCGTGCTGGCCGGCCACGGGCTGACCGTGCTGGACGCGCGGGCGTTCACGCGCGCCGACGGCGTGGCCCTGGACTGGTTCGTGCTGCGGCCCGGCAAGGGGCACGGGCAGGCGTCGTGGGAGCAGGTGACCGACGACCTGCGCCGGGCCGCGCAGGGACGCTTCGACGTGGCCGGCCACGTCGCGCGCCGCGAGCGCCGCCGGGACGTGCGGCCGCGCGTGGCGCCGGCGATGGAGGAGGTGGAGGTGCGCCTGGAGCGCCTCGACGACGGCTCGCTGCGCATCGAGGTGCACGGTCCGGACGCCCCCGGCGTGCTGTACCGGCTGGCGCGCGTGCTGGCCGACCAGGGCCTGGACCTGGCCGGTGCGCGCGTGGGCACGCTGGGGCCGGAGGTGCGCGACGTGTTCTTCGTGCGGGCACCCGACGGCGACCTCGACCAGGCGATGCTGGCGGCGCTGCTCACCGACGCGGGCGGCTGGCCGGCCGACGTGCTGCCGCAGCCCCCGGCCCGCCGCCGCCGCGCCTCACCGGCGGCCTAGACTGCGCGCCTCATGGACGTGCATCCCCAGATCCAGCCGCTCGCGTTCCTGCTCGGGACGTGGCGCGGCGAGGGACAGGGCCGCTACCCGACCATCGCGGACTTCGCCTACGGCGAGGAGATCGCGTTCGCGCACGTCGGCAAGCCGTTCCTGGCCTACACCCAGCGCACGTGGGCGCTGGACGACCAGCGCCCCCTGCATGCCGAGACCGGCTACCTGCGGCGCACGGCCGAGGGCGCGCTGGAGTGGCTGCTGGCGCACCCCACCGGCATCGCCGAGGTCGAGCTGGGCAGCCTCGACGGCGCGACGCTGCGGCTGCGCAGCGTCGGCGTGCTGTGCACGCCGACCGCCAAGCGGGTCGACGAGCTCACCCGCGAGCTGACGGTGGACGGCGACGAGCTGCGCTACGAGCTGCACATGGCCGCCGTGGGCGAGCCGCTGACCTTCCACCTGTCGGCCACGCTGCGGCGCGTGCGCGACAGGGGCTGATCGTCACTCCACGCCGCGCCAGCGCAGCGCCAGGATGTGCCGGGCCTTGTCGCTGCCCTTCACCGATTGCAGGCCGCGGTCGTCGAAGGCCATCTCGGGCGGCGCGTGGTCGGCCACCGGCTCGCTCACCAGGACCTCGTCGGCCCCGGCCGCGTCGGCGATGCGCGCGGCGACGTTGACCATCTGCCCCAGCACGTCGCCGCCCACCGCGACCGCCTCGCCCGCGTGGATGCCGACGCGCACCGGCGGCAGCGCGTCGCCGTCGTCGCGCCGGCGGGCGAACTGGCGCTGCAGGGCCGCCGCGGCCCGCAGCGCCTTGGCGGGGGAGTCGAAGCGCAGCAGCACACCGTCGCCCTGCGTGCCGATCACCGCGCCGCCGTGCGCGGCCGCCACCGTCTCGACGGTGCGCCGATACGAGCCGATCAGCCGCGCCCAGGCCTCGTCGCCCAGGCGCTCGGCCAGCGCGCTGGAGCCGACCAGGTCCGTGAACATCGCCGCGATCCAGGTGCGCCCCGCGCTCGCGGCCGCGGCGCGGCGCCGGCGCCGGCGGCGGCGCATGCGCGCGGGCGCGGTGACCGCCACGACGCCGGCGTGGATCGCCAGCCCCGCGCCCCACGGCGCCAGGACCCACACCGGCCAGAACGGCGTGGCGGCGCCGGCCAGGTACCAGATGCCCAGCAGCAGCCCGTTGACGGCCGCGTAGACCACCAGGTGGACGAGCACGCCGGTCACGCGCGCCGCCTCGGTGGGCGCCGCCCCCCGCTCATTCGGCGGCGGGGGCGAACGTGCCCTCCAGGTGCCACACGCCGGTGAAGTTGTTGAACGGCCCGCCCTCGATCTGGCTGGACCACTCCAGCGCGTAGGCGCCGGTGTCCTCGTCGTAGGTGCCGGACGGTCCCGCGGTGAGTCCCGGCCGGGCGCCGCCGGGCTTGGGGGCGCCCTGGTTGAAGTGCTGCTGGTTCCACGCGACGCCGAACGCCGACAGGTCGCCGTGCAGCGCTCCCTGCTCGTCCACGGACACGCTCGGCGCGGGAACCGCCTGGCCGGTCTGCGGGTCGGTCGGGTTGGTGGCCGCGGCGAAGCGCACGGCGAAGAACGACGTGGGCTCCACGATCGCGGCTGCCGCGCCGTCGTTGGCCGCGAACGGCGGCTCGGGGTGCGGCTGGTAGTCCCCCGTCACCAGGCCGCCGTCCGTGCCCGGGCGCAGCGGCGTCCAGGTCTTGTCGTCGCACGGGGAGTCGGCGTTGGCCACGAACGGGCCCTCCTCCAAGGTGCCGCCCGGCTGCACCATGCGGAAGAACGAGCCGGAGCGGGTGCCGTCGGGCGCGCAGGCGCCGGCCACGACGGCGAACGCGCCGCGCAGCTCGCCGGCCCCGGAGCCGCCCGCGTCGTCGCCGCCGCCTCCTCCGCACGCGGAGGCCAGCAGCGCCAGGATGAGCAGGCACGCGGCACGTCGGCTCATGGGGTTGTCTCCTTCTGCGCTGTCGCGGTCCCCGGCGGCAGCAGGGCCAGGCCGGCGACGAGCAGGCCGGGGATCACGAAGAACCACGGGAACAGGCCGAACGGCGGCAGCGCCGCGACGGCGCGGTAGTTGTCCAGGTTGTCGCTCATGGCGCCGATCATCGGGGCCATGTCGGCCGCCATCGCCGGCCACGCGTCCACGAGGTTGCGCACGTCCACCGCGCGCATGCCGTCGGCCTCGAGCTCCTCCAGCACCTCGGTGCGCAGGGCGCCTTCCGCGGCGCCGATCACCAGGAAGTAGCCCTGCACCGACTGGATGCGCTCCTCGGTCATCAGGGAGCGGAAGTCGGCGATCATGTCGCCGCCCAGGGGCGCGCGCTCGAACATCTGGAACACCGCGGGCGCGGCCACCAGCCCCAGCCCCAGGGCGACCAGGACGGCGCGCGTGCTCGCCGGCAGGCCGTCGTGGTCCGCGCGGCGCAGGCCGGCGCCGGCGCCCCACGCCAGCAGCAGCCCGGGTGCCAGGAAGAACCACGGGAACAGCGGGAACGGCGGCAGCGCCGCCACCGCGGCGAAGTTGTCGAGGTTGTCGCGGATGTCGTCGAGCATGCCGGTCATGTCCGCGTCGATCTCCGGCCACTGGGTCGCCAGCGGCTCCACCAGCGGGTGCTCCAGGCCGGCGCCGCGGCGGTGCAGGCTCTCCACGGCCGCGCCGATGCGCGTGAGGTGGCCTTCGAAGGCGTCCAGGCGCGCCGGCGACATGAACGGGCGGAACTCCTCGATCATCTGGCCGCCCAGCGGGGCCCTGGTGAACATCTGGAACACCATCGGCGCGGCCGCCAGGCCGACGCCGACCGCCAGGATCACCAGCAGCGGCCCGCGGCTACGCATGGCGCCGCAGGGCGGCCCGGGCCGCGACCGCCGCGGCGAGGACCGCCAGGCCGGCGGCGGTCGCGGCCCGGGCCGCCCTGCGGCGCCATGCGTAGCCGCGGGCCGCTGCTGGTGATCCTGGCGGTCGGCGTCGGCCTGGCGGCCGCGCCGATGGTGTTCCAGATGTTCACC
>DATMKC010000393.1:0-3898 GCA_035553555.1 Egibacteraceae bacterium
AGCCGGTCGCCGACGCCGTGCGCTCCATCCTCGACGGGCACATCGTGCTGGACCGGCGTCTCGGCATCTCCGGGCGCTACCCGGCCGTGGACCCGCTCGCCTCCTTGTCGCGCCTGGCCACCAAGGTGACCACGGCGGAGCAGCAGCAGGCGCTCATGCGCGTGCGCGAGGCGATGGCCGCCGCGGAGGACGTGCGCGACCTGGTCGAGGTCGGTGCCTACGTGCCCGGCGCGAACCCCATGGCGGACGCAGGCCTCGCCCTGATGCCGGAGATCGTGCGCTTCCTCAAGCAGGACACCCACGAGCAGACGGCCTACGACGAGGCGTGGAGCCGCCTCGCGGAGCTGGCGGGGCGGGTGGTGGCATGAACAAGAGCCGTCTGGCCGCGGTGCTGCGCCTGCGTTCCCTCGCCGAGCGGAAAGCCAGGGGTCAGCTCGCGCACGCGGAGCGCGAGGCCGCCCTGGCGGCCGAGATGCTCGACCGACGTCGCGAGGCGCCCCCGCCGGCCGTGCCGTCGGAGGTGCTGACGCCCCTGCAACTGCGCGCCTTGTCGCTGCAGGGCGTGCGCTCGCACGAGCTGCTGCAGGCGGCCGCGGCCGAGGCGCAGCGCACACAGAAGACACGCGATCAGGCGCACGACCACTGGGCGCACGCGTCCAAGGAGCACAAGAGCGCCGAACGGCTCGACGAGCGCCGCCGCTCGCAGATCGCCGAGCAGGCGCGCGTCGCCGCCGAGCGTGCCCTGGACGAGATGGTCGTCCTTCGCCGGGGGTGGGCCCAGTGAGCGTCCATGGCGTGACGGCCGTCCAGTCCCGCATCGCGGAGATCCAGTCCCGCTTCCCGGTGCCGCGCGGCGACTTCCGCGCCGCGCTGGCCCACGCCGAACGGGTGCAGCCGCCGCGGAATGCCGCGACCGCTCTCCCCACCGCGAACGCGGAAGCGGGGGAGTGGGCCGCTGCGCTGCCGGCGGCCGGCCAGATCGAGGCCGCGGCGCACCAGGCCGGGGTCGACCCCCGGCTGCTCGCCTCGCTGGTCTGGGCGGAGTCCGGCTTCCGGGCCGACGCGCGCAGCCACGCGGGCGCCATTGGCCTGGCCCAGCTCATGCCGGGCACCGCCGCCGGGCTGGGCGTGGACGCGCGCGACCCGGCGCAGAACCTGCTCGGCGGTGCGCGCTACCTGCGCGCGCAGCTGGACCGCTTCGGCAGCCCGGAGCTGGCCCTGGCCGCGTACAACGCCGGGCCCGCTCGTGTCGCGCAAGCCGGCGGGGTGCCGCGCATCGCCGAGACGCAGGCATACGTGCCCAGGGTCCTGGGCTATTTCGCGCAACTCGGAGGGGTCCGATGATCGACGCCGTGCTCGCCGCCACGCTGACTGCCGCACCGGCCGGCGTCCAGCCGAACGCTCCCGCCGAGGACTCGCCGGCCGCGGGCTTCGGTGACGTGCTGGCCGCGATGCTGGCCGCCGCCGGGGAGGTCGCGCCGGAGGCGGTCGTCGCCGCGGCGGCCCCCGCGGGGCCCGCCGGCGGCAGCCAGGAGGAGCAAGCGGCGCCGGACGGTCGCGTCGCGGCCGCCGCGCCGGCGGCGGGCGAGGCACCGGCCATCCTCGTGGGAGCCGCCGCGACCGAGCCGGCGGTGCGGCCGGCTCGCAGTGAGCCGCGCGATGCGCCGCCGCCGGCGCCGCAGCAGTCTCAGGGCGCGACGGCGGCCAAGGCGGCGTCGTCCGCCTGGCACGCCTCCGCGCAGGGCTCCGCGCACGCCGCCGATGCCAGCGCCGTGGCGCTGTCCGTGCCGCCCGTGCCGCCCGAGCCGGCGCCCGAGCCCGTGCCGGCGCCCGTGCCGGAGGCCGCGGCGGAAGCTGGGGAGGCCGCACCGGCGGAGACGCCCGCCGGTGAGGTCGCGCCGGCGACGGCGCGCGAGACGGCGCGCGGCGGGGAAGCCGGCTCGGCGGCTGCCGGCGCTCCGGCACGGAGCGACGCGCTCGCCGCGTCCGCCGCCGCGGGCCGGGCACCCTCCGACGATGGCGGCGTGCAGCCCCTGACCGGTGACGGGACGGCCCGGCGGGCGGAGCCGGTCGCGCGTGCCGAGGCCGCCCCGCGGCCGGCATCCCTGACCGCCGCGCCCGGTTCTGAGGTGGCGGCCCCCGACGCGACGGCGCCCGCCCCGGCCGCCGCGCCCGCCACCGCGGTGCCGTCGGGCACGCTGCAGCGCGTCCTCGACGCGATCGAGGCGGCGTCCCACCGGCCTCCGCCCAGCACCATGGCCGTGGACCTGCCCGCGGACGCCGGTGAGGAGCTGGTCCGGCTGCTGGTCACCGTCCGCGGCGACACGGTGACCGTCACCGGTGGCCCTTCCGACCAGGGGCTGCCCCCCGGGTGGGCCCGTCCCCTCGCGGAGGCGCTGGCACAGCGCGGCATGGCCCTGGACGGCTTCGCGTCCGGCCAGACGCCCGACCGCCGCCGCCGAGGCGAGCCCGAGCCCGCCCCACGAGGCCGTCCACCGGCCGGCCAGGCCGTGCGGCCCTCCCCGCGCGTCCACGACGGCGCCCTGCGCCTGTAGGAGGAAGACCATGCCAATCGACGGGATCAGTGGCATCGGCGGGACCGCCGAGCCTCCGAAGTCGTCCGCGGTCCAGAGCCTCGGAGGCATGGACAGCGACGCGTTCCTCAAGCTTCTGGTGGCGCAGATGCGCTATCAGAACCCCATGGCGCCCACGGATGGGGCCGCCATGCTGCAGCAGACCGCTCAGTTCACGCAGGTGGAGACGCTCAAGCAGCTCGCCACCGCGCAGAAGGAGCTGCTCAGCTACCACCAGGCGTCCGTGGCCTCGAGCCTGGTGGGCAAGGAAGTCACCGCGGTCAAGGACGACGGCACCGAGGTCACGGGAACGGTCGATGCCATCCGGTTCACCAGCGACGGCCCCGTGCTGCGCATGGGCGAACTGGAACTGAGCCTCGACGCCACCCGCGAGATCCGCCTGGCCGGCGCCGGCGGCGCCACGTCCGAGTAACACACCTCTCAGAAGGAGCTTCCCATGCTGCGCTCGATGTTCGCCGCCGTCAGCGGCCTGCGCTCGCACCAGACCATGATGGACGTCGTCGGCAACAACGTCGCCAACGTCAACACCGCCGGCTTCAAGTCGTCCCGCACCACGTTCCAGGACGCGCTGAACCAGGTCATCCGCGGGTCGTCGGCCGTGTCGGACGACCGCGCCGGCACCAACCCGATGCAGATCGGCCTGGGCTCGCAGGTCACCGCCGTGGACCAGGTCTTCGGCCAGGGCTCGATCCAGTTGACCGGACGCAACACCGACCTGGCGATCCAGGGCGAGGGCTTCTTCATGATGCGCATCGGCGAGCAGACGTTCTACTCGCGCGCCGGCGCCTTCGGCCTGGACGCGAACGGCTCACTCACGGGCCCCGGCGGTGCCCGGGTGACCGGCTGGATGCCCGACGCCAACGGCGCGATCGACACCCAGCAGCCCCTGGAGACCCTCCAGCTGCCCACCGGTCAGGTGATCCAGCCGCAGGAGAGCAACAACGTGACCGTCGGCGGCAACCTGCCGGCCAGCGCGGCCAACGGCACGGCGGTGAACACGTCGATCACCATCCACGACCAGCAGGGCACGTCCTACTCGCTGGTGCTCACCTTCACGAAGGTGGGCCCGGACGAGTGGGACATGACCCAGTCGCTCGACGGCGTGGCGTTCGGCGCCGCGCAGGATGTCTTCTTCGACCCGGCGACCGGCGAGCCGCTGAACGCCGCGGCCCCGGGCGGCACGGCGCTGGCGGCGCTGACGGTCGACCCGGCCGGCACCGCCGGTGTGTGGGACGGCAACGGCATCGAGATCAACTTCGACGAGGTGGGTGTGGAGCTGCGGCAGTTCGCCGGGGCGACCACGG
>DATMKC010000394.1:0-2481 GCA_035553555.1 Egibacteraceae bacterium
CTCCCCCACCCGCCCGAGCTGGTGGCCAAGGCCAAGACGATCGTGCTGACCGAGACGGTGCTGGCCGCCACGGTCGTCGCGGCGGTCGCCGGGTCGCTGCGGAGTCCGGGGGCACCTACCGCGTCGCAGCTGACCGCCATCGTCGCCGCCGGGCTGACCTGCACCGCTGTCGTCGTGGCCGGCTCGCTGAAGATGTCCGTACGCCGTCCGCACCGCGCCGACCTGCGCGGCCCGCGGGACGCCGTCGCGCCGCCCGGAGCGCTCGCGCTCGCCAGCGCCCGACTGGCGATCCCGACCGCGCTGGTCGGGATCGTCCTGGGCGGGGCGAGCCAGGTCGAGCTGTGGTGGTGGCCGCCGCTGCTGGCTGCCCCCGTCCTGCTGCTGTGCGTGCTGTCCGTGATGCGCAGCCTGCGCCGGTACGAGGACCCGTTCCACCGCGCCCGCATCGTGCAGACGGTCTCGTCCGGCTGACGGACCGGCTGACTACTTCGAGCCATTCGAAGCAGAAACGGCCCCGCAGGCCACCTGCCCTGGCACCGTCATGAGTTCGTCATGAAGTCCAGGTCGGAGGGTCCAGCAGGTGCGCAGGTCTTGGCGGACAGCCCTCGCGGCAGTGGTCCTCACGCCGCTGCTCGCGGCACCTGCCGTGGCCGCCCCTCCTTCGCCGTCGCCGACCCCCGCGGTCGACGCCGCGCTCTCCGCGCACCTGCAGCAGCGGGCCCAGCGGCAGGCCGCCGAGCTCGAGGCCGGGCTGGCCGCCCAGCAGGTCGCGGCCGAGCAGGCCACCGCCGCGCTGGAGGCCTACCAGGCCGCCCGGCGCGCGGCCGACGCCGCCGTACGCCACTCCGCCTCGCAGGCGCGGCTGCTGGTCGCCGCGGAGAAGCGGACCGAGCAGACGCGGGCGCGACTGGCGCGCTACGTCGGCTCGCTCTACCGGACCGGGATGGGCAACCGGCAGCTGGCCGTCTACTCCAGCCTCATGGACGCGCGGAACCCGCAGCAGCTGTTCCGCGGCCTCGGCATGGTCTCGCGGGTCGGCGGCAACCAGAACGACGCCTTCCTCGGCCTCGCCCGGGCGGAGGAGTTCCAGGCGCGGGCTGCCGCACGGGCCGAGCGCGCCGCCAAGGACGCCGCGGCGGCCCAGCAGAGGGCCGCCGCCGCCAAGGAGGCGGCCGACCAGGTCGTCGCCGACGCCGTCGCCCACGTGACCCGGGCCAGCGCTGCGCTGGCCAAGACCGAGCAGGCGCTGGCGCTGGCGCAGCGGCGCGAGAAGCTGATGGCGTCGGCGTCGCTCATCGCCCGGCAGCGCGCAGCCATCCCGCCGGCAGCCATCGAGGGCGCCCTGGCCGAGCGCCCGATCCCCGAGTGCAAGGGCGCGCCGACGGAGGGCTACCCGAACGGGCGCCTGCCGCTCAGCGCGCTGTGCCCGCTGTGGGGCACCAGCGGGCAGCTGCTGCGCTGGGACGCCGCGGCCGCCTTCGACGCGATGAGCAAGGAGTTCGGCGCGCACTTCGGCGAGCCGATCTGCGTCACCGACTCCTACCGCAGCTATCCCGAGCAGGTCGCGGTGGCGCTGGCCAAGCCCGACCTCGCGGCCGTCCCCGGACGCAGCAACCACGGCTGGGGCGTCGCGCTCGACCTGTGCGGCGGCATCCAGAGCTTCACGACCGACCAGCACGTCTGGATGGTCGCCAACTCCATGGCGTACGGCTGGTTCCTGCCGGCGTGGGCGCAGCGCGGCGGCTCCAAGCCCGAGCCGTGGCACTGGGAGTACGCAGGCTGAGCTCCCGCACCCGGCCCACGACGCACCCGCTGCCGGCACCCGCCGCTGCTGTAGAACGGGCGCCATGACCCCGCACGGACGTCTCCGCCTGGCCGGTCTGCTCTGCGCGGTGGCGCTGGCCACGGCGTGCAACGGTCAGGAGCCGGCGCCCCGGGCGGCGGGCTCGCCGTCGGCCACGGCTGCGCCCTCGCCCAGCACGTCGCCCTCCCCCACCACATCGCCCTCCGACCCCGCCGAGCCCGCGGTGCCGACGGTGCTGCCTCCGGGCGCCGCGGTGGACTTCCTGTCACCGACGGGCAACATCCACTGCAGCATCAGCAGCCAGGGCGCGGTGTGCGAGGTCAGGGAGCGGTCGTACGAGCCACCGCCGAAGCCTGCCGACTGCGAGCTCGATCACGGCACGATGATCGGCGTGGGACGCCGGGGGCCGGCGGCCTTCCTCTGCCACGGCGACACCGGGTTCGGCTCCCCCACACCGGTTCTGGAGTACGGGCGGAGCACCACCAACGGCCTGTTCATGTGCCGCAGCAGCCAGGAGGGCATGTCCTGCGAGGTCTCCGGGGGCAAGCACGGCTTCGAGATCTCCCGCGACGCCTACCGGGTCTACTGAGGCCGGGAGCTCAGAAGGGCACCGGGGTCCCGAGCAGCCCCGGCTGCGGGTCGCGCCCGGACACCGAGCGGCAGAAGTCGATTGCGTC
>DATMKC010000395.1:0-5306 GCA_035553555.1 Egibacteraceae bacterium
GGCTGGCCGGGCGCACGCTGGTGCCGGTGTGGCACGAGACCGACGTCACGTCCGGCAACTTCTCCACACAGTCGCAGGCGGCCTGCGCCACGTTCACCGAGGACCACGAGGTGTTCGCCGCGATGTCCAGCGCCGTGGGCGGCAACGACACCCTGGCTGCCTGCATGGCGCAGAAGGCCACGCCGCTGGTGGAGCGCAACCTGTGGCTGTTCGACACGCCGTACTACCGCCAGTTCGCCGGCTACCTGTACCAGCCGGGCAAGATGCGCGCCGACCGCTGGGCGGCCGCCTACGCCGACGGGCTGGTCGAGTCGGGCTACACCAAGGACGCCAAGCTCGGGCTGGTGCGCTTCGACGGGCCGGTGTTCCAGCGCGTCGCCGACGGCGCGTTCAAGCCGGCGCTGGCGCGCCACGGTGTGCGGCTCACCGACGAGGCCGTGCTGTCCACGCCGGGCGGCATCTCCGACTTCGGGCGCATGAGCGCCGAGATCAACAACGCGATCGTGCGCTTCCGGGCCGCCGGGGTCACCCACGTGGTGTTCATCGAGAACGCCGGCATCCTGCCGTTCTTCTGGATGCCGCAGGCCGACAGCTCCGGCTACCGGCCGCGCTACGGCATCGCCAGCAACTCCATCCCCGCGACCATGGCGGGGCAGGCGTTGGCGAGCTGGCTCGCCAACGCCGTGGTGGTCGGCTGGACCCCGCCCAACGACGTGCCGGCGGCGCACCATCCGGGCGGTAACCCGGCCTGGGCGCGCTGCAACGAGATCATGAAGGCCGCGGGCACCAGCGGCGCGGCGGGCTTCTACACCCAGTCCTACTGCGACGCGTTCTTCTTCCTGAAGGCGGTCGCCGACCGTGCGCCGTCGCTGGACGCCCCCGGGTTCCGGGCGGGCGTGGAGAGCCTGGGCGGCGCCTACAACTCGCCGTTCACGTTCGCCACGCGCTTCGGACCGGGCCGCCACGACGGCGCCGCGCAGTGGCGCACGGGCCTGTTCCACGACGACTGCGCCTGCTTCCGCTACACCGGTCCGCTGCGGGCCGCGCCGTGAGCGCGCCGCTGCGGCTGGAGCGCGACGGCGGTGTCGCCGAGCTGGTGCTGGACCGCCCCGAGGCGGCCAACAGCATCGATCTCGGCATGGCCCGCGCGCTGCTGGACGCCGCCATCCGCCTCGGCCAGGAACCGGCCGTCCGCGTGGTCCTGCTGCGGGGCGAGGGCGCGCGCTTCTGCGGCGGCGGCGACCTCAAGGCGTTCGCCACCACCGGCGACGGGCTGGCCGGGCACCTGGAGGAGGTGACCGCGAACCTGCACGCGGCGATCGCCCGCCTGGCCCGCCTGGACGCGCCGGTGATCGCGGCGGTGCACGGCGCGGCGGCCGGCGCGGGGTTCAGCCTGGCGTGCGCGGCGGACCTGCTCCTGGCCGCCGAGGACACGCTGTTCGTGCCGGCGTACGCCAAGGCCGGCCTGTCGCCGGACGGCTCGCTCAGCGCCACGCTGCCGCGGCTGGTGGGGCCGCGCCGGGCGCTCGAGCTGCTGCTGACCGGCAGGCCGCTGTCGGCGCGGGAGGCGCTGGACTGGGGCATCGTCACCGCGGTGCATCCCGACGGCGAGCTGCTCGACGCCGCGCGCGAGCTGGCGGCACGGCTGGCCGAGGGGCCGACACGCGCCTACGGCGCCGCCAAGCGGCTGGTGCGCTCCGGCTGGGAGCTGCCGCTGGAGGCGCAGATGGAGCGCGAGTCCGCCGAGCTGGCCGCCATGGCGCGCGGCCGGGACGGGCGCGAGGGCGTGGCCGCGTTCACCGAGCGGCGCCCGGCGGTGTTCACGGGGGAGTAGGGAAGCTCCCCGCGGGGCGGCCCTCGTCCGGCGGGCCCAGGTAGCACTGGGCGATGGCGAGCCATTCGGCGGCGTGCGGACCGTGCGCGTCCAGCCGCGTGTCGGCCGGGTGCCGCCGGCGCGTGACCACCAGGCAGAAATCCAGGGCCGGGCCGCTGACGCGGTCCGGCGCGTCGTCCTCGCCCCAGACCCAGGTGCCGCCGTCCGGCGCGTCGAGCTCCACGCGCAGGGGCGTCGCCGGCGCGTCCAGCTCCCGCAGCAGGTAGGCGAACGCGCGGGTGCGCACACCCAGTTCGGCCACGTGCCGCAGCCGCGGGCTCGGAACCGGCGGCGCGCCGAGCGCGTCGCGGATGTCCTGGCCGTGGGCGAAGGTCTCCATCAGCCGGGCGGCGGCGAAGCTGCGCGCGCTCATCGCCGGCCCCGCCCAGGCGATGCGCTCGCGCTCGTCCTGGCCGGCCAGCGCCGCCAGGGTGCGCTCGCGCGCACCGAGCCACCACGCGAGCAGCAGCGGCCCGTCGGAGGCGCGGGCTCGGGCCAGGACCGCGCCGATGCGGCCGTCCAGGTCGCCCATGAGGCGCGCCAGCTCGGCCTGGAAGCCGTCAGGGTCGGTGGCGGCGAGCGCGGCCAGCTCCTCGCCGTGCGCCAGGTGCCCGATCTGGTCGCGCACGTTCCATCCGGCCGCGGGAGTCGGCGTGTCCCAGCAGCGCTCCTCGAGGTCGGCCAGCAGCGCCGCGAGCTCGTCCTGCTCGGCGCGCAGGTCCGCGCACAGCGCCTGCATGGCCCCGGCGTCGCTCACTGGCGCGCCTGCGACTTGAACGAGGCGCCCTTGGCGGGCTGCGGCTCCGGCGGCAGGCCCAGGACCCGCTCGCCCAGGATGGTCTTCTGGATCTCGTCGGTGCCGCCGGCGATGCGGAAGCCGGCGGCGAACAGCCGCGCCTGCACCCACTCGCCCCGGTCCTCCGCGTCGTCGCCGTCCAGCGCGCCGCCGGCGCCCAGGACGCGCAGGCCCGCCTCGCCCAGCTCGGTGGCCAGGCCGGTCGCCGACAGCTTCATGACCGAGCCCTCCGGGCCCGGCTCCTGGCCCTTCGCGGCGCGCGTGAGGCTGCGGTACAGGGTGAGCTCGAACAGGCGGGCGGCGATCCACACGCGCGCGAGGTCCTGGCGCACCACCGGGTCCGCGGCGGCCGGCCGGCCGCCGCGCTCGGTGCGCCGGGCCAGCGCGATGAGCGGGTCGGGCGACAGCACCCCGACGCTGGACGTGCCCGCCGTGTAGCGCTCGTTCATGAGCGTGGTCATCGCCACCCGCCACCCCTGGTCGACGGGGCCGACAAGGTTCTCCGGTGGCACCACGGCGTCTTCGAACCAGACCTCGTTGAAGTGCGACTGGCCCGTCATCTGGCGCAGCGGGCGCACGGTGACGCCGGGCGCGTGCATGTCCACGATGAAGCAGGACAGCCCCGCGTGCTTCGGGGCGTCCGGGTTGGTGCGCGCCAGCACCAGGCCCCAGCGCGCGTGGTGCGCCCAGCTCGTCCAGACCTTCTGGCCGGTCAGGCGCCAGCCGGTAGCCGGGTCGCCCTCCGCGCGCGTGGCCAGCCCGGCCAGGTCCGAGCCCGCGCCCGGCTCCGACCACAGCTGGCACCACAGCTCCGAGCCGTCCACCATGCGCTCCAGGTAACGGGCCTTCTGCTCGGCGGTGCCGTGGGCGATGATCGTCGGTCCCACCATGCCCAGGGTGATCGCGAAGACGCTGGGCGGGACGTCGGAGCGGCGCAGCTCGTCGGCGAAGATGTAGGCCTCGACCACGCCGGCGTCGCGGCCGCCGTACTCGCGCGGCCACGTGATGGCGCCCCAGCCGCCGCTGTGCAGCGTCGCCTGCCAGGCGCGCGAGGCCTCCACGGCGTCGTCGGCGCCCTCGCGGCGGATCACCGCGCCCAGGCTCTCCGGCACGTCGCCGGGGCGGCGCGGCGCGTGGGCGTCCAGCCAGGCGCGCAGCTCGGCACGGAACGCGGCCTGCTCGGGCGTGTCTCTGAAGTCCATCGCGGCTCCGGTGGGCGTCCGCCGCGCGGCGCGGGTGGCGGCGTGTGTAAATTCAGAATAACATCCTGCCGTGCCGCGCGCGAGTGCGCGTCCGGACGCCTGGGCGGCGGCGTGGGAAAGGGCAGGGGAGTGGAGTCGCACCTGGTATCGCGCCGTGACCTGGACTTCCTGCTGTACGAGTGGCTGGAGGTGGAGTCGCTGGTCGAGCGGGAGCGCTACGCCGCCCACGACCGTGACACCATGGACGCGGCGCTGGAGCTGGCCGAGCGCATCGCCACCGAGCGGTTCGCGCCGCACAACAAGACCGCCGACGAGCACGAGCCCACGTTCGACGGCGAGCGCGTGCACCTGACCCCGGAGGTCAAGCAGGCCGTCGACGCCTACGCGGCGGCGGGATTCATCGGCGCCGTGCTGGACGAGCGCCTCGGCGGCATGCAGCTGCCGCACACCGTGGCGCAGGCCTGCATGGCGTGGTTCCAGGCGGCCAACGTCGGCACCACCGGCTACCCGTTCATCACCGCCGCCGCCGTCAACATGCTGGCCGCGCACGGCTCCCCGGAGCAGGTCGACACCTACCTCGGGCCGATGGTGTCCGGCCGCTTCCTGGGCACCATGGCGCTGTCGGAGCCGCAGGCCGGCTCGTCGCTGTCGGACATCGTGCTGCGCGCGGAGCCGCGCGGGGATGGCAGCTACCGGCTGTTCGGCAACAAGATGTGGATCTCGTGCGCGGAGCACGAGCTGAGCGAGAACATCGTGCACATCGTGCTGGCGCGCATCCCCGGCTCGCCGCCGGGGGTGAAGGGCATCAGCATGTTCATCGTGCCGAAGTTCCTGGTCCAGCCGGACGGCTCGCTGGGCGAGCGCAACGACGTGGTCGTGGCGGGGCTCAACCACAAGATGGGCTACCGCGGCACGGTCAACACGCTGCTCAACTTCGGCGAGGGCCGCCACACGCCGGGCGGCGAGCCGGGCGCGGTGGGCGAGTTGGTGGGCGAGCCCAACAGGGGCCTCGCGTTCATGTTCCACATGATGAACGAGGCGCGCGTGGGTGTGGGTCTGGGCGCGACGGCGCTGGGTTACACGGGCTACCTCAAGTCGCTGCGCTACGCGCGGGAGCGCACGCAGGGCCGGCCGGTGGCGGGCAAGGACCCCCTCGCGCCGATGGTGCCGATCGTCGAGCACGCCGACGTGCGCCGCATGCTGCTGGCGCAGAAGGCCTACGTCGAAGGGGCGCTGGCGCTGATCCTGTACTGCGCCAAGCTGGTCGACGACGAAAAGACCGCCGAGACGGTCGAGGAGCGCGAGGCCGCGCACCTGCTGCTGGACACGCTGACGCCGATCGCCAAGAGCTGGCCGTCGCAGTGGTGCCTGGAGGCGAACTCGCTGGCGATCCAGATCCACGGCGGCTACGGCTACACGCGCGAGTACGACGTCG
>DATMKC010000396.1:0-3079 GCA_035553555.1 Egibacteraceae bacterium
GTGGTGCGCGCCGTCGCCGACGGCCGCCTGAGCCAGGCGCGCCTGGCCGAGGCCGCCGGGCGCATCCTGAACCTCAAGGGCGTCGAGGCCCGGCCGGTGGTCTGCGCCGCTTAGTCCGTCGCCCAGCCGCGCGCGCGTTCCAGGGCCTGCCGCCAGCGGCCGTGCGCGGCGTCACGCCGCTCGGCGTCCCACTGTGCGGTGAAGCGGCGCTCCAGCTTCCAGACCTGCTCCAGTTCCGCCGTCGAGCCCCACACACCGGAGCCCAGCCCGGCGAGGTAGGCGGCACCCATCGCGGTGGTCTCGCGCACGGTCGGCCGCAGCACCGGCACGCCGAGCACGTCTGCCTGGAACTGGCACAGCAGGTCCATGACGCACGCGCCGCCGTCCACGCGCAGCTCGTCCAGGGTGACGCCGGAGTCGGCCTGCATGACCTCCACGACGTCGCGCGTCTGGTGGCCCATCGCCTCCACGGCCGCGCGCGCCAGGTGCGCCTTGGTGGTGCCCCGCGTGATCCCGACGATCGCGCCCCTGGCGTAGGGGTCCCACCACGGCGCGCCGAGCCCGGTGAACGCCGGGACCAGGTACACGTCGCCGGTGTCGGGGACCGACTCCGCCAGGGGACCGGTCTCCGCCGCGTCGGCGATCACGCCGAGGCCGTCGCGCAGCCACTGGATCGCCGCGCCCGTGACGAAGATGGAGCCCTCCAGCGCATAGACGAGGCCGTCGCCCAGGTCCCAGGCCACCGTGGTCAGCAGCCGGTCGCTGGCCGCGGCCTCCCCACCGGTGTTGAGCAGCACGAACGACCCTGTGCCGTAGGTGTTCTTCGACATGCCGGGCGTCCAGCAGCCCTGGCCGAACAGCGCGGCCTGCTGGTCTCCGGCGATGCCGGCGATGGGCACCGCGGCGCCGTGGAAGGCGTCGGGGTCCGTGGCGCCGAACGAGCCCGCCGAGGGCCGCACCTCCGGCAGCACGCCCATCGGGACGTCGAGCAGGTCGCACAGCTCCTGGCTCCACGCGCCCTTGCGGATGTCGTACAGCATCGTGCGGGACGCGTTGGATGGCTCCGTGGCGTGGACCTTCCCGCCGGTGAGCCGCGCCACCAGCCAGGAGTCCACCGTGCCGAAGGCCAGCTCGCCGCGCGCCGCCCGGTCCCGCGCGCCCTCGGTGTGGTCCAGCAGCCACGCCAGCTTGGTGCCGGAGAAGTACGCGTCGACCACCAGGCCGGTGCGCTCCCGGACGAAGGGCGCATGCCCGGCGTCGCGCAGCTCGTCGCAGCGCCCGGCCGTGCGGCGGTCCTGCCACACGATCGCGCGTGCCGCCGGCCGCAGGGTGCGCCGATCCCACAGCACCGCGGTCTCGCGCTGGTTGGTGATGCCGATCGCGGCCAGGCGGTCCGCGGCGGTGGCCGAGTCCCGCAGCGCGTCGCCGCACGCCTCCAGCGTCGCCGCCCAGATGTCGTCGGCGTCGTGCTCCACCCACCCGGGCCGCGGGAAGTGCTGCGGGAACTCGCGGTAGCCGCGCGTGAGCACCCCGCCGGTCTCGTCCACGACCAGGGCCGTCACCCCCGTGGTGCCGGCGTCGATGGTGAGGATCCTGGCCACGCGTCCTCCTGGGTCGCCCGTGCGCTGCGCCGCACCCGGAGGGCGCCGGCGATGTCCGCCGCAAGTCTAGGAAAGGGACGAGCGCCTAGGATGCCTTGCGCGGCTGGCGGACTGGCAGGAAAGGACTCTCGTGGCGACCCGCATCGGCATCCTCACCGGCGGAGGGGACTGTCCCGGCCTCAACGCGGTGATCCGGGCCGTGGTGCGGCGCGCGGACGCGTTCAACATGGCGGTATGGGGCTTCCGCAACGGCTGGCAGGGCGTGCTCGAGGGCACGGCGGAGCCGCTCACGCTGGACTCCACCCGGGGCATCCTCCACCGCGGTGGGACGATCCTCGGCACCAGCCGCGTCGACCCGATCGCCACCGACGGCGGTGTGGACCGCATCCGCGACGCGCTGGAGGTGCACCGGCTCGACGGCCTCGTGGTGGTCGGCGGCGAGGGCACGCTGTCCGCGGCGACCCTGCTGTCCGACGAGCACGGCCTGCCGGTGGTCGGCGTGCCCAAGACCATCGACAACGACCTCGGCGCCACGCAGTTCACGATCGGCTTCTCCACGGCCCTCGACGTGGCGACCGAGGCGATCGACCGCCTGCACACCACGGCCGAGAGCCACAACCGCGTCATGCTGCTGGAGGTGATGGGCCGCCACGTCGGCTGGATCGCCACCTACGCCGGCATCGCGGGCGGCGCCGACGCGATCCTCATCCCGGAGCAGCCGTTCGACGTCCGGCGCATCGCCAAGCACCTCAAGCACCGCCACGGCATGGGCCGCACGTTCTCCATCGTGGTGGTGGCCGAGGGCGCCACCCCGCAGCCGGGCACCCTGGACCTGCCCGAGTACGAACGCGACGAGTTCGGCCGCCCCGTCCTCGGCGGCATCGCGAACCACATCGCCCCGGTGATCGAGGACCTCACCGGCTACTCCACCCGCGTCACGATCCTCGGCCACGTCCAGCGGGGCGGCAGCCCCAACGCGTTCGACCGCGTGCTCGGCTCCAACATGGGCGTGCTCGCCGTGGACCTGGCCCGCGCGGGGGAGTGGGGCAAGATGACCGCGATGCAGGGCAACGCCGTCGTGCCCGTCGACCTGCGCGAGGCGACGCGCGAGCTCAAGCGCGTGCCGCAGAGCTTGTACGACGTGGCCGAGGTGTTCTTCGGCTAGCCGCGCGTGCGTAGCCGCGCGTGCGCGCGTGTGCGGTCGCGTGGGCCCGGACCCCTCCTCGCTCCTCGCCCGGCTTATGTGGCGGTGTCGGGCGTCGGCGGCCATGTTGCGGCCGTGCGTGTGTGGCGCCGCGGGCCGGGCTCGTCCTCGTCGGGCTCCGGTTCCCACGCCGACCGCCACCCCGCCCGCCTGTTGGCGGTGTGTGGGCGGGCTTCGCGCCCCACCTGGCGGGTGGGGTGGCGGGTCAGCCGGTATGGGCGAGCGCTGGTTTCTCTATGTTGTTGTCAAGGTGCAGTGGTTCCGGTGGTGCGGG
>DATMKC010000397.1:0-3590 GCA_035553555.1 Egibacteraceae bacterium
TGTGCTGGTTCGGCGGCCCCACCGGGATCAACAACGACCTCACCGGCAAGACCGTCAACATCCACCACTACGGCCACGGCCTGGCGGTGGGCGACGTGCTGCCAGCCCGCACCTCCGTGGCCTACGGCATGCGCGACAAGAACGAGGTGACCGCCCTGGGCGTGGTCATCCCGGGCGACTCCGGCGGCGCGGCGATCAGTTCCGACGGGCGCGCGGTGGGCGTGGTCGTCTCCGTGGGCGCGAGCTTCCAGGCCAGCCCCCTGACCTTCGGCACCGTGGGCATCACCCGGCTGCGGCCCCAGGTCACCCGCGCGGAGCAGGTGCTCAAGCAGCGCCTCGTGATGGCCACCGCGCCGCTGCTGTAGGCCCCGCCCCGCGGGTCACCGCCGCCGGGCCGCTAGCCTGGTCGGCGTCATGCAGCCCGACCACTACGCCACGCTCGGTGTGCCATCGACGGCCCCGCTCCCGGAGATTCGCGCCGCGTACCTGCGGGCGATGCGCGCCTGCCACCCGGACCTGCGTCCCGGCGACCTCGCCGCTGGCGAGGCGGCCCGCCGCGCCAACCTCGCCTGGCAGGTGCTCGGCGACCCGCAGCGGCGCGCCGCCTACGACCGCCAGCGGCGCGCGCGCGGCCTTGTGGGCCTCCCGTCGGCGCCCGCCCATCCGGGGCAGGCCGCCTACCTGGCGCGGCGCCGCGCGTACGGCCGCGCGTTCCACCAGGCGTGCCTGAAGGGCGCGGCGGCCGTCTTCGCGCTCGGCCTGGTGCTGCTCGCGTTCACCGCCGGCTGAGCGTCGCCGGTCAGCCCCCCGGCGGGGGCCAGCCGGGCAGGGCGCTGCCGCCCACCGGCCGCGAGGGGTCGGCGGCGTCCGCGGCGGCCTGCAGGCCGCGCAGGAACGGCAGCGCGTCGGGGTGCAGGTCCTCTGCGGGCGTCCACTCGCCCGGGCCGTGCTCGTGCAGCGCCGCGGCCGTGATGCGCGGGGTCAGGCCGCGCGCGCCGTACACCACCACCAGCAGCGGCAGCCCGTCCGCCTGCTCCGCCTCGGCGACGAAGCCGTAGGCGGGGGCGTTCGCAGGGCGCATCAGGTCCGTGGCGAAGTCGGCCAGCGCGTGCGCGCGCGTGGCGTCGTCCTCCGGGAAGCCCGGCAGCGTCACGACGCGGGTCGCCTCCGGCAGCGGCAGGACGACCGCGGCCGGCACGGGACGGCCCTCGCGCTCCAGCAGGCCGCGCGCCGCCTCCTGGCAGACCGCCTCCAGCTCCTCCGGCCGCATCAGCGGATGTCCTCGTCGACTTCCCCGAGCGCGCCGGCGAGCTCCGTCACGGCGACGTGGAACGCCTCCGTCCAGTCGTTGCGCGCGGCGATGGGCGGCACCAGCTCCTCGACGATGCGCTCGCGCACGTCGCGCGGGACCTCGCGCACGTCGCGGGCGAACAGTCCGAAGAAGCGGCGGCGCTCCGAGCCGGTGGCGCGGAAGTCGCCGGGCTCCGCCACGGCGACGATCGCCAGGTCCGCACCCCACGCCTCGATGACCTTGCGGCCGGCGCGATCGGCCATCCCCATGCTGGCGCCCTCGGCCTCGAACGTGACCAGCACCGGGTCCCAGCCCTGGTGGCGGAATGCGTACAGATCCCGCGCCAGCGCGTCGACGTCGAGGATGCGGGCGTCGTCGATGACGACGTCGTCGGCGCCGCGCGGCGGCACCTGCAGGGGCACCTCCGGCTCGCCGCAGGCGCCCAGCGCCAATGCCAGCACGGCCACCAGCCACGCGGCCCTACGCATCGAGCACCTCCCGCAGGCGCCGCAGCGGCGCCTCGAGGTTCCACGCCGCCGCGAGCTCGTCCAGCCGCGCGTCGTCGCGCGTGCCCGGCGCCCGGCGCAGCGCCACGTCGCGGCGCACGGGCACCACGTCGCGCATCGCGGTCACGTAGTCGCGCGCGTCGGACAGCTTGCGCGCCAGCCCAGGGGGCTGGGACAGCAGGTCGGCGTACAGCCCCTCCAGGGACGGGTAGGCCGTGACGAGCTGCAGCGCGGTCTTCTCCCCCACCCCCTTGACGCCGGGCAGGCCGTCGGACGGGTCGCCGCGCAGGGTGGCGAACTCCGCGTAGCGCGCGGCCGGCATGCCGTACTTGGCCCGCACCGCCGCCTCGTCGAACACGCCGAGCTCGCTCACGCCCTTCAGGGTGAACAGCAGGCGCACGGGCGGGTCGGCGTCGCGCACGAGCTGGATCAGGTCGCGGTCGCCGGTGACCACGTCGACGCGGTCGCCGGGCGCGGCCTGGGCGCACAGGGTGCCGATGGCGTCGTCGGCCTCCCAGCCGGCGCTGTCGACCATGTCCATGCCCAGCGCCGCCAGCAGGGGCCACAGCAGCGCGAACTGCTCCGGCAGGCCCTCCGGCATGGGCGGACGGTGCTGCTTGTACGCGGGGAAGGCCGCCAGGCGCGGGGCCGGGCACTCCTCGTCGTCGCGCACGTGGAGGACCTCGTCCGGACGGTGGTTGTGCAGCAGCCGCGCAGTCATGTCCAGGTAGCCGCGCAGCGCGTTGACCGGCGTGCCATCGGGCGCCTTGATGGACGTCGGCAGCGCGAAGTAGGCCCGGTAGAACAGGCTCGAGGTGTCCAGCAGCATGCGGTGGGCCATATGGCGCGCCAGCCTAACCCCCCACTCCAACCTGGAGGATCCCGCTCACATTGGAGGATCACTTGGCGTATGCGGCAGCGATCTTCCCAAACTCTAGGATCGCTGCATGACTTCGACCCTGATCTGGATCACCGGCGCCTCGTCCGGCATCGGCGCCGCGCTGGCCGAGACCGTCCCGTTCGACGACGCGCGCGTGTTCGACATCTCCCGCTCCGGCGGCACGCCGGGCACCGAGCACGTGCCGGCCGACCTGTCCGATCCCAGCGCGTGGGCCGCCGTCGAGGCGCACCTGGCCAGCCAGATCGGCGCGTTCGGCGGCGAGCGGGTGGTCCTGGTGCACAACGCCGGCACGCTGGAGCCGATGGGCTTCGCCGGCGAGGTGGACTCGGAGGCCTACCGACGCAACGTGGTGCTGAACTCCGGCGCGCCCCAGGCGCTCGGCCACGCCTTCCTGAAGGCGGCCGCGGCGTTCCGCGGCGAGGCGCACCTGCTGATGCTGTCCTCGGGTGCCGCCACCAGCCCCTACCCCGGCTGGTCCAGCTACTGCGCCGGCAAGGCGGCGCTGGACATGTGGTGCCGGACGGCCGGCGAGGAGCAGCGGCTGCGGGCGGAGCGCGGCCAGCCGAGCGCGCGCGTGGTCTCGGTGGCGCCCGGCGTGGTCGCCACCCCGATGCAGGAGCGCATCCGCGCGATGTCGCCGCAGGACTTCCCCGGCGTCGCCAAGTTCGTCGGCCTGCACGAGCGGGGCGAGCTCAAGGACCCCGCCGACGCGGCGCGCGGCATCTGGGGACTGCTGGAGCGCGAGCTGCCCTCGGGGTCCGTGGTGGACCTGCGCACGCTGTCATGAACGCGCCGTTCGCCCCGCCGGTCAGCCCCATGGAGGCGAAGGTCCGCGACGACCTGCCGGCCCCGCCCGGCTGGGCCTACGAGCCGAAGTGGGACGGTTTCCGCA
>DATMKC010000398.1:0-8050 GCA_035553555.1 Egibacteraceae bacterium
GGGATGGTCCTGACCGTGGTGGTCGCCGTGCTGACGAGCCTGGCGCTGGTGGGCACCCAGGGAGTGCTGGCGACGCATCAGCCGGCGGACAAGGTGGTGGCGTCGGGCTCCAAGCTCGCCGTCGTCGGCCCAGGCGACGAGGTGCCGATCCTCACCGCCACGCTGCGCAGCACCAACGTGAGCGACCTCATCCTGGGCGTGAGCCTGGAATGCGCGATCCTCACCCAGCTCACCACCGGGCCGAACGCCGTCGACGGCGTCGACCAGGCCCTGGCCCAGGGCAAGGTCCTGGTCTGGGTGGAGATCGACGGGCAGATCGTGCCCATCAACAGCGTGGGCGGCGAGTCGCAGCCAGGCGACGAGTCCGACAAGGTGACGTTCTGCGACCGCGAGTACCAGCGGAAGGTCTCCGACAACGAGGACCCGGCGGACGGCCAAGACACCGAGGAGGACTACATCCGCACCAAGGCGGCCAACGCGTTCAACTGGATCCACTTGAACGTGGGCCGCGGGGTGCACGAGATCGTGGTGAAGGCGACGCTCACCGAACGTGTCGAGGGCGCCGCCGTCGCGGAGGCGCTGATCGGCAACCGCACCCTGGTGGTGGAGCCGGCCAAGCTCGCCAACGACGCGACGGTCTGAGCAGCCGCGTCAGGCGCCGGCCGGCCTCGACGTGGTGGCCGGCCGGCCCAGCAGCGCCCCGCAGCGCGCGAGCGCGGCGGGGTCGCCGTCGAACGCCGCGCGCCCCTGCTCCAGGGCCTCGCGCGGCGTCAGCGCGCCGGAGCCCAGCGCCAACAGCGTCGTCCAGTCCGTGCGGATCACGGCGTCCGGCGGCCGCGGGGCGGGCGCCGCCGCCCCGGACAGGCGGCCGTCCTCCACGGCGACATGGAACACGGTGCCGTCGACGTGGAACTCGTAGACATCCCGCACACCGTCGGCGTCGGCGGGCGAGAGCCCCTGCGCCATCGCGAGGATCAGCCATTCGGGGCGCAGGCGCGCCCCGTCGTCCGTTGCCACGAAGCGGGTTCCCCAGGCCGCGAGTGGCGCGAGCGCGGCCGCGAGCTCCCATCCCGCCGTCGTGAGCTCGTACACCGTGGACGCCGCCGGGGGCGGCAGCTCGCGCTGGGCCACCAGGCCCTCGTCCTGAAGCGACCGCAGGCGCTCGGCCAGCAGCGTCGTGCCGATGCCCGGCAGGCCGCGTAGCAGATCCGAGTAGCGGCGCGGGCCGCTGGCGAGGTCGCGGATCACCAGGGCGGTCCACCGCTCGCCCACCCGGTCCAGCGCGGCGGCGAGGGGGCAGGCCTGACCGTAGGAGCGCCGTGTCATGGCGGCACCCTACCGGACCACGTGCGTCTGATCGCCCGCGGCAACCGTCAGCGTGTACGTCCGCGCGCCGTGAGTCAGCGTCACGGTCGCCGGGCCGTCGCTGCGCGTCGACACGGTGACCGGGCCGTCACCGAAGCCGGCCTCGTCCAGGGCCACGCGGACGTGCGCGACGTTGCGCAGGTCCAGCGCCAGACGGGCCTCGGCGGCGGGCGTCGCGCCCGCCGTCCACGTCACCTCGGTGACCAGCGCCGGTGTCGTGCTGTCGGGCGTTGCGAGCCGGAACGTCCGCGTGGGCAGCATGGCCGGCAGCGGCCTGGCCAGCGCGCGTGCGTCGAGCCGTGCGGTTCCGCCGGCGGTGACGGTCCGCGGACGCAGGTCGCGGGCCCAGTACGCGCCGGTCACGCCCAGGCCCCATTCCGGCCGGGCCAGGTGCGGGCGCCAGCGCAGCGTCACGCGGTCGACCGTGCGGGTGCGCGGGCCAGATGGCATCGCCGCCGCGATGTCGTCCCAGCGGTCCTGCTGGTACCACGGCACGTGCGTCTGGCCGGCGTAGTGGTCGAAGCGGTAGCGGTAGCGCAGGCGGTCGAAGGCCGCCACGTGCGCGGCCGTGCCGGTGAACGGCAGCAGCTCGTCGGCGGTGCCGTGCGCGATGTGGAACGGCAGCCAGCGGGCGTTGCCCACCAGCGCCGTGGTGTCGCCGTCCGTGGCGCAGCGGCCCGGTCCGGCCGGGCGCTCGACCCCCGGCGCGACGCGCTCGCCGCAGGTCGGCGTCCCCCCGATCGCCACGCCGCCCGAGAACAGGTGCGGATGGGCGAAGCCCAGCCGGTACGCCGCGTAGCCGCCCATGGAGAAGCCGGCCAGCACCGTGCGGTCCGGGTCCAGGGCGTAGGCCGCCGCCAGCCGGTTCCACACTTCCCAGAAGTCAAGCTCCGCCTCGTCGAGGTACCAGCCGTCGTGACCGCGGCCCAGCGGGGTCGCGCAGATCGAGCCGCGGCGCTCGCAGGCCGCCTCGGCAAAGCGCGGCGTCACGACGGCGAAGGCCGTGTGCGGCTGGAACGCCGAGTGCAGCAGCCAGGTCAGGGGAGCCGGGCGGTCCGGGCGGTAGGAGGAAGGGACGTACACCGCGTACGGCTGCACGCGGCCGAGATAGTTGGGCCGCAGGTCCTGGCGGCCGCCGGTGTCCGCGACGACCCCGTGGCCAGGCTCGATGGACGAGACGTACCAGCGCGTGGACCAGCCGGCCGGTGACTCCTCGGCCGTCGTGGCGCCCGCCGCCAGCGCGGCCCAGTCCAGTTCCAGCGCGAAGGGCGTCACGTCGCCATCGGCCAGCGCGGTCGCCTGCGCCACCTCCTGCCAGTAGTTGGCGACCAGCGGCGAGCGCGGCGACCCGGTGAGCGGCGGCTCCTGGGCATGCGTCCGGAACGCGACGTTGTAGACGGCCGTCCCGCCCGGCCGGGCGCCGTGGCTCGGGGGCACGGGTGCGAACGCCTCACCGCTGGCGTCGGCGACGCCCGCCGCCAGCCGCACGGTCCAGCGCCCCGCGACAGGCAGCGTGGCCCTGGGCACGCGCAGGACGAACGAGCGCGCCGCCAGGTCGACGGCCGGCGCGCCGAGCGCGCGGCGCGCGCCGGTCGCCGCGTCGACCAGCCAGGCACCCTTCGCCGACAGCAGCAGGGCGCGCTCGATGCCGGGGGAGCGCACGCCAGCGGCGGCCGGCCAGTCCGCGGCGCCGGTCGACGCCGAGCCGTCGACGTCGAGGGCGAACTGGGCGATCGGCACCGCCGGGTCCACCAGGGTGTTCCAGTCCACGCGCCAGTACGTCGCCTCGGCGTCCAGGCCGATCGCCGCGCGGAAGATGTCCGCGCCGTTGCCGGCCGCCTCCGCTGCCAGGTACTCGTAGGTGCCGCGCGTCGGCGCCAGGGGCGTGATCGCGGAGCGCACCGGCACGCCCCTGGCGCCCCGGTCGTCGTAGAGGAAGTCCGTCCACTGCACGGTGCCCTGGTGGAGGCGCCCCGTCCCGGACGTGCGCGGGAACGCGTCCGCGAACGGCCATCCGCGGGGTGTGGGCAGCCGCGGCTCCTCGCGCGTGGCGGCGGCGGGCATGTCCGCGGGCAAGCCTGCCAGGGCTGGGCGGCTGGCGGAGCTTGGGGCCGGCGCGGCGACGCCGAGCAGCAGGATCGCGGCCAGGGCGGTGGAGGCGTGTCGCCGGGGTGTGCGCATAACTCAAGATACAAGAGTGACTACTACAAAATCAAGAGTGAATGTGGGAAGTGGACCCATGCGCGTTGCGAACGCGCGCGTCCGCCAGTAAGTTGCGATATGAAACCAACGGAGGTTGGTCGCGGCGAAAGGGAAAGCCATGCGTGAGGCAGTGATCGTCGACGCGGTTCGCACGCCGGTCGCGAAGGGAAAGCCCGGCGGGGCCCTGTACGAGACCCACCCCGTGGACGCGACGGCACACGTGCTGCGCGCCCTGGTGGAGCGCAACGGCATCGATCCGGCCCAGATCGACGACGTGCTGACCGGCGTGGTGGGCCAGGCCGGCGACCAGGCGCTGAACCTGTCGCGCAACGCGGCCTTGGCCGCCGGCTACCCCGAGCAGGTCCCGGCGGTCACCATCGACCGCCAGTGCGGCTCCTCCCAGCAGGCGGCGACCTTCGGCGCCCAGGGCGTCATGACCGGCTCCTACGACCTCGTGGTCGCGGCCGGCGTGGAGTCGATGAGCCGCGTGCCGATGGGCTCGGCGCTCATGGGCCGCAACCCCTTCGGCGAGGCGTTCGGCGAGCGCTACCCCGGCGGGCTCATCCCGCAGGGTGTCGCGGCGGAGCGCATCGCGCTCAAGTGGGGCCTGAGCCGCGAGCAGCTCGACGAGCTCGCGCTGCGCAGCCACCAGCTCGCCGCCGCCGCGGAGGACGCCGGCGCGTTCGCGAGCGAGATCGTGCCGATCGAGGTGGGTGACGGCCAGGGCGGCACGCGCCTGTTCGACCGCGACGAGGGCATCCGGCGGGAGACCACGCTGGAGGCCCTGGCGGGGCTCAAGCCCGCGTTCTTCGACACCGCCTGGGAGGAGCGCTTCCCCGGGCTGCCGTGGGTGGTGACGGCGGGCAACTCCTCGCCGATCAACGACGGCGCCTCCGCGGTGCTGATCGCCTCTCCCGAAAAGGCCCGGGAGCTGGGCCTGCGGCCGCGGGCGCGCTTCCACACGTTCGCCGTGACCGGCGACGACCCGCTGATGATGCTCACCGCCGTCATCCCCGTGACCTTCAAGGCGATCGAGCGCAGCGGCCTCACCCTGGACGACATCGACCTGTTCGAGGTCAACGAGGCGTTCGCCTCCGTGGTGGGCGCCTGGCAGGCGGAGACGGGCGTGCCGTGGGACAAGGTCAACGTCAACGGCGGCGCCATGGCGATCGGGCACCCGCTGGGCAGCTCCGGCACGCGCCTGCTCGGCACGCTGGTGAACGCGCTGGAGCAGCGCGGCGCGCGCTACGGCATGCAGGTGATGTGCGAGGCGGGCGGGCTGGCCAACGCCACCATCGTCGAGCGCCTGTGAGGCGGGCCGGTCAGGAGGCGCGCTTGCCGGAGGCGGCCTCGCGCGAGACGTTGAAGTGCATGCGCAGCTCCTGGCCGCCCAGCCGCTCGCCGCAGTGATCGCAGGACAGCACCGCGTGCACGCGCTCGCCGCAGGCGGTGTGCTCGAACTCGATGGGGTGCGTGCCCTCCAGCGACCAGCGGTCGCCCCACTGCGCCATCATCATCAGCACCGGCCACAGGTCGCGGCCCTTCTTGGTGAGGCGGTACTCGTGGCGCACGGGGGCCTGCTGGTAGGGCACCTTCTCCAGCACGCCCTTGGCGACCAGGTTGCTCAGGCGGTCCGACAGGATGTTGCGGGCGATGCCCAGGTCCTCCAGCAGCTCGTCGAAGCGGTGCAGCCCCCAGAACACGTCGCGCAGGATGAGGATCGACCACCAGTCGCCCACCACCTCCACGGTCTGGGCGATGGAGCACTGCCAGTGCTCGAACGACGTGCGTTTCATGAGGGCCTCCGGGGCTGCGGGGCAGCGGGTCGGTAGCCTCATGCTACCCAGCAGGCGCCCCGCGGTCAGCGGCCCTCGGCGTCGCTGGCGTGCTCGTCGATGTTCGTCACGAAGCCGAAGCGCTCGCCGGCGTCCCACGCCGTGCGCTGGTTGCCGCCCACGGGGAAGCCGCCGGCGTCGGCGAGCCAGCGCGCCACGTGCAGCAGGTTCCACGTCATGAACGTGGTGTTGCGGTTGGTGAACTCGTTGTCCAGGCCGGTGCCGTCGTCGCCGTAGGACGGCCCGGGCCCGGCCTCGCCGATCCAGCCGGCGTCGGCCTGCGGCGGGATCACGTAGCCCAGGTGCTGCAGCGAGTACAGGATGTTCATGGCGCAGTGCTTGATGCCGTCCTCGTTGCCGGTCACCAGGCAGCCGCCCGTGCGGCCGTAGTAGGCGTACTGGCCGGCGTCGTTGAGCTGCGCGGAGTTGCCGTACAGGCGCTCGATGACCTTGGTGCACACCGACGACTTGTCGCCCAGCCAGATGGGTGTGGCCAGCACCAGGATGTCGGCCGCGTGCACGCGCTCGTACAGCGACGGCCACTCGTCGCTGGGCCAGCCGTGCTCGCGCAGGTCCGGGTACACCCCCGGGGGGATGTCGTGGTCCACCGCGCGGATCATGTCCACCCGCACGCCCTGCGCGCGCATGATCGCCGCGGACCGGTCGATCAGGGTCTGCGTGTGCGAGGGCTCCGGCGAGCGCTTCAGCGTGCAGTTGATGTACAGCGCGCGCAGGTCCGAGTAGTCCGTGGTGCCGGCCATGTCCGCCTCCTGGGGGTGGTGCCGGCCGAGCCTAGGCCCCGCCGCCGCCGGCGGCCAGGGCGCGCAGGCGCTCGGCCGTCGCCTCGTCGGCCGGGAAGAACGTCTCGATGGCCAGCTCCGACACGGTGACGTCCACCGGCGTGCCGAAGGTCGCGATCACGGTGAACAGCGACAGCTCGCCGGCGGGCGTGCGGAAGCGCACCGGCAGCACCACCGAGCTCGGCGGCGGCTGTGGCGGCGCCGGGGGGAGGGTGCCGTAGGCCTGCACCTCCTCCAGCAGTGCCGCCAGCTCCGGGTCGCCGGACACCGCGACGTCGTGGCGCAGGCGGCCGATCATGTCGGTGGCCAGGTCGGCGTAGTTGACGACGCGCGTGGCCCAGCCCTTCGGGTGGAACGTGATGCGGTAGACGTTGGCCGGCGGCCCCAGCAGCTCCGGGGAAAGGTCCTGGGCGAACACCGCGGCGCCGGCGTTCATCGCGAGGATGTTCCAGTAGCGGTCCACGGCTATGGCGGGATAGGGGTCGTGGTTGCGCAGCACCAGGTCGATCGCCTCGCGCACCGCGCCCATCTCCGGCGCCTCCAGCGGCCGGCGCGGGTAGGCGGGCGCGAAGCCGGCGGCGGCGAGCAGCAGGTTGCGCTCGCGCAGGGGCACGTCCAGGCGCTCGGCGAGCGCCAGCGCCATCTCGCGGCTGGGCCGGGCGCGCCCCGTCTCCAGGAAGCTGAGGTGCCGCGCCGACACGCCGGCCGACAGCGACAGCTCCAGCTGGCTGAGCCGGCGGCGCCGCCGCCACTCGCGCAGCAGGTCCCCGAACGTCTCCGGCTCGCTGGAGGCCGCCGCGGATGTCGTCGTCATGGGCCGCACGCTACCGCCGCGGGGGAATCGCGGACATTACCTGCGAGGTAATCGACAGCCGCCTTGTGACGCGCCACGGTGCCGCCATGGCCACCCGCCAGATCGACTGACACGAAAGGCATCGTCATGCGGACCCGCCCCTGGATCCCCGCGTTCCTCCGTTTCGACGCCGCGCTCAACGCCGCCGGCGTGCTGGTGATCGTCGTCGCCGCGGCGCCGCTGGCCGGCGCGCTCGGTCTATCGGCGCGCCGGCCGCTGTACGCGGTGGCCGCGCTGCTCGCGGTCAACGGCGTCGAGCTGGTGCTGACGGCCCGCGCCCCGCGCCCCGGGATGCTGACCGCGCTCGCCCTGATCGACGCCGCGTTCGTGGTGCTGGTGCTCGGCTACGCCGCCACCGCGCAGGGCGCGGAGACGTGGGCGCGCTGGGCGCTGGTCGCCGTGGCCGACGCGACGATCGTCACCGCCGCCGCGAAGCTGGTGGGACGCAGGGCCCCGGCGCTGGCTTGACCAGGGTCAGGCGCGCCGCGGCGCGGCGTCAGCACCGACATCTCGGCTCCTTTCACGACACGCGCACGGTTGCGGCCGGCCGGTCCTCGCGGGCAGGCCTGCGCGGCTCGACGGCGCCGGCCAGCCGCACGCCCGGGTGCATGGCGCGCAGGACGCGTGCCAGCACGGTCGCGTGCCCGGCCGTGATCAGGACGAACCCGGCCACGACCACCGTCGGAAACGGCGGCAGCCGCAGGCCGGTCACCACGAGCATGTTCAGCACCGCCACGCCCATGGCGGTGCTGAACGCGAGCGCCGGCACGGCGAGCAGTAGCGCCGCGGCCCTCCGGCGGCGGACCAGCAGGCCGCAGGCCGCCATCCCGGGCAGCACGAAGGCGAGGTCGAGCACGAGCACCGGGTCCGTGGGCAGCCCGGCGGCCACCGCCGACGCGGGCGGCACGCCGCCCAGCACCGCCCCGGCCACCACGGCCAGCTCCAGGGCCGCGTACCCGGCGCCGAAGAGCACCAGCCACGATCCCGCCAGCCGC
>DATMKC010000399.1:0-9970 GCA_035553555.1 Egibacteraceae bacterium
GCGGCCGCTGACGCGTGACGCCTCCGGCCGCAGCCGGCCGACCAGCGGGTCCTTGAGGCGGCCCTGGTCGCGCACCTCGCACACCACGGCGCCGTCGGCCTCCCATACCCGCAGGGTGCCGGACCCGCCGCCGTGGCGGACGCTGTTGCACGCCACCTCGTTCACCGCGATGACCAGGTCCTCGGCGCGCCCGCGGCCGGCGCCCGCCCGTCGCGCCGCGTCGGCGACTGCGTCGCGCACGCGCTGCAGCGAGCCGAACGCCAGCGTGGTGTGCACCTGCCCGGGCTCCGTCAGCGGCTCGGTGAGCACGGACGTCCAGGGCTGCGAGTAACGGGCGCTGGGCGTGGCGACGCCGTCGGCAATCACCGCCGGGTGCGTGCGCTCGACGCTGGCGAGCCGGTCCGGCGCCAGTGCCGCCGTGTCGTAGGGGCACAGCACCCACAGGTCGTGGCCGGCGAACGCCACGTTCCACAGCGCCTCGGAGGCGTGGCACTCGGCGGTCTCCGCCGGGGTGCGCGCCATCGTCACCGGCTCGCCCACGCCGCGCAGCGCGCGGCCGGGGCGGGCCGCCGCCCAGTCGTGCCAGGCGGAGATCAGCCGGCCCGGGTTGCGGCCTACCTCGTCCATATCCAGGTAGCCGACGCCGCCGGCGGCGTCGCCGAGCGCCTCGGTGAGCAGCGCGAACTTGGGCGGGCTCACCGCCACGAGCACTTCCTCCCCGGCCTCGACGCCCTCACGGAGGAACGCGGCGACGCGGCCGACGAACTCGTCCTCACCGCGGTACAGCAGCGCCTCGTGACGGTGACCGGGGGTGCGCGCGAGCGTGCTCATCGGGGACCGCCGACCAACTCGAGCTCACCGCCGCCGGTGAGCTCCAGGATGCGCCTCAGAGTGGGCGGCGGTCCCAGGACGCGCACGCGTCGCGGCGCCGCGGCGCGGGCAAAGGCCACGAGCCGGTCGGCCCCCGCGATGTCGACGAACGCGCAGGCCCGCAGGTCCAGCGTGCGGTCGCCCGGGCCGGCGTCGAGGTCGGCGGCGCGCAGGAACGCGCCCACCATGGCGGCGTTGGACAGGTCCAGGTCGCCGCCGATCTCCACGGTGCCGGCCGCGGCCGCGGCCACCGCCAGGCCGTCGGTGAACTCGCGCGGGTGCAGCGCGATGCCGCGGTCCAGATGCTCGCCGTGCACGGCCGGGTCGTACAGGCACAGCAGCGACAGGCGCTCCACGCGCGTGAGCTCCTCCCACGCGGCCTCGAACCGCAGCTGGGCGTCCACGCCGGCCATGACGGTCAGCGCCACTGCGGTGTCCGCGCCGACGCGCAGGCCGCTGTGGCCGTCCCGGAGCGCCTGCGCCGTCAGCGCACGGGCGTCGGCCAGGCGCGCCGGGATGTCGGCCGGCGAGTCCAGCAGCAGCACGTCCTCGGGCGGCGCCAGCCGCAGGGCGCCTGACGCCAACGGGCCGCGCCAGTCGAAGCCGCCCGCGTCCAGCCAGCCCAGGACCGGGCCGCCGGGAGGCTCCACCCACACCACGCGCTCACCCAGTTCCAGGCCCTCGCGGATCCACCCGGCGGTGATCCGCGCGCGGGCGGCGTCGGTGCGCGTCACGGCGCACACATGCCGGCTCGATTGCCCCGCGACGAGGGAGGCGGTCACACGCGGACCTTTCCGGGCGCCTGCCCGACGGATGGCCAGTGAGGCGATCCTAGGCCGTCTCCGCCGGATGTGGGCGAAGCTTCAGGCCGTGGGGGAGGCGTCCCGCCTGGCGGCCTGCACCGCCAGCTCGACCCTTGAGCCCACGCCGAGCTTGGCGAAGATGTGCTTGAGGTGGGTCTCCACCGTGTAGCGCGACAGGTACAGGCGCTGGGCCACCTCGGCATTGGACAGCCCTTCGGCGACCAAGCCGGTGACCCGCTGCTCGGTGGCCGTCAGGCTGTCCCAGCCGGTCGTCGCTGCGGGGCGCCTGGTCGCGCGGACCTGGCGGATGCCCAGTGCCCTGCACGTGGCGTCCAGCCGGTCGAGATCCCACCGCGCGCGGAGGTCCCGGTAGACGTCGAGCGCCTGCCGGAGCGCCTGGCGCCCGTCCTTCTGGCGCCCCGCCTTGACCAGCGCGGTCCCGGCGTCCTCACAGGCCAGGCCCGCCAGCAGCGCGTGCGGCCCCTGGCGGTAGGCCGCCACGGCATCCATCAGGGCGGTGAGGTCGCCGTCGGCCAGGCCGCGGCAGTGCAGGGCCGCGGCGTCGGCTGACGTGACGCCGCCGGCGCGCCGGGCGCCGTCGGCGGCGTCCTCGGCGACCGCAAGCGCGAACGCGTCGTCGCCGGTCTGGCGCGCCAGCCTGACCAGCATGGTCCCGGACAGCCGCCACGTGCCGAATCCGAACAGGGCGCCGCCGTCGCGCTGGCGTTCCCACGTCGCGCGGAGGCGCGCCAGCGCCGGCTGCGCGCGCCCCTCCGCCTCCAGCAGTGCCGCCTCGGCGACCGCGACCCAGTCCTGGCCGAATCCGCCCAGGGGCGCGTCGCCGTCCCGCGGTGGCACCGCCTGGCGTGCCGCCGCGAACTCGCCCCGGTGCAGGTGAAGCCACGACAGCGCGCCGGAGGCGGGCAGCGTGGTGAAGACGTGCTCCTCGCCGGCGCTGATCCCGGCTTCCAGGTGGGCGATGGCGTCGTCCCACTCGCCGGCGAGCGCGCTGCCGCTGCCCAAGCCGATGTGGTACGGCGACAGCTGCGCGACGCGCCCCTGCTCCTCGACCAGGCGCAACCCGGTGCGCAGGACCTCGGCCGCCTCGCCCAGCAGGTCGGCCGCCAGCAGCGCGAAACCGAGCTGGCAGTGCGCCCACAAGTTGCCGTGCATGGCTGCCGGCTGGGATGTGACCAGCGACACGTTGCGGCGCGCGCTGTCGAGGGCGTCGTGCACGCGGCCCTCGACGTCGGCCACCGTGGTCTCCGCCAGGAGCGCGATGGACATCGCGTAGTCGTCGTGCGCGTGCGCGGCCATGGCCAGCGCCCGTCCGATCGGCTCCCTGGCGCGCTCGACCTCGTTGAGCAGCGCCAGGCCGATGCCCAGGTTCGCCAGGTCGATGGCGTGCGCGGCATGCGGCGACGCCGTCCACCCGGCCGCCGGGGGCTCCGCCGTGATGGCCTCGTACTGGGCGACGGCCTCCCGCTGCCGCCCGGTGACGGTGAGCGCGTAGGCGAGGCCGCGCTGCAGGAGGTAGCGGACGCGCGGCGGTGGCCGGCGGCTCAGGATGTCGCCGGCCAGGCGCTCCGCGTCGCCGGTGCGCCCGATCAGGTGCAGCGGCAGGATCAGCTCGGCGCCCAGCTCGTCGTGGGCCGCGTCGCCCGGCTGCAGCAGGCCGCGGGCGGAGTCCAGGAACTCGACCGCGAGCCGCGGCGACAGCAGCACCGTGTGCGCGGCGGCCTGCCGCAGCGCGCGTATGGCCTCCGCGTCACCGGGCGCGGCGCCGAGCGCAAGGTGCCGGGCGACTTGGACGACCGGGGCTCCCGCCTGCGACAGCGTGTGCGCGGCCTGCCGGTGCAGCGCCGCCCGCACGGTCCGCGGCAGTTCCTCGTAGAGGGCCTCGCGGATCACGTCGTGGCGGAAGCGGAGCTGGTCGTGGTCCTCGGCGATCAGTCCCGCCTCCATCGCTTCCGACACGCAGCCCAGCAGCGCGGAGGCGCTCCGCTCGGCCATCGCGCACAGCCCCGCCAGCGTGAACGTCGAGCCGAGCACCGCGGCCAGCCGCAGCGCTTCGAGCGTGGCCGGCTCCAGGACGTACAGGCGCCGCACGACCGCGAGGCGAAGCGTCTCCGGCAGCGCCTCACCGGCGGTCTCGGCCGCGCCGTCGCTGACGGTGATGGCGCCTTCCCGCTGCCACGCCTTGAGCAGCTCGAGCGCGAACATCGGGCTGCCCGCCGTGCCGGCCAGGCCCCGCGTGACCGACGTGCCGGCAGGCGCGCCGAGCACCAGGCCGGCCAGCGCCGCCAGCGCCTGCGCGTCGAGCGGGCCGAGGATCAGCCGCGCCGCACCCTCGTCGGCGCAGGTGTCGACCAGCCGCTGCAAGTCTCCGGTGCCCTGCGTGGGGCGCGTCGTGGCGACGAGCGCGACCGGAAGGCTCGTCAGGCGGCGCGCGATGGCGCGCACGGTGCGCAACGTGCCGGGGTCCGCCCAGTGCAGGTCGTCCAGGGCCAGGAGCACGGGACCGTCGCCGGTCCGTGCGTGCAACAGCTCCAGGACCAGTTCGATCACCTGGCCGCCCACGTCGCGCACGGCGCCGGGCGCCGCCAGCTGGGGCGCGTCGGCGCCCAACAGGGCGGCGATGCGCGCCGACACCGGATCCTGGCCGGCGGCGTTCCACCCGAGCGCCTCGCCGACGGCGGCGAACGGCGTCGTGCGGGTCAGTTCCTCCGCGCGGCCGTGCAGGATCGCGAAGCCTCGCTCCTGCGCCCGCCGCACCGTCTCGTCGAGCAGACGGCTCTTGCCGATCCCCGGCTCGCCCTCCAGGAAGACCGCCTGTGCGCGGCCGGCCGCCACCGTGGACAGCACCGCGTCCAGCGCTTCCAGCTCGCGTTCGCGGCCGACGATGGGGATCGACTGCTCGCCCAACGGCTCGCCTTCCGACGGCTCAGTCCGGTTCGCCGGATCCCCGCCGGACCCGCACCACAGCGTAGCCATTCCGGCGTCGTGGCCGGGCGGCCCCACGAATACCTGAGTTCAGGGATGTGGGGGGTTTGTGGGGGTGCCAGGCTCGACACGCACCACCGGAAGGGGCCAACGCCCCGACATGGATCCTGAAGAAAGGGTGGGGACATGCCCGCAGCAGACGAGGCGCAGCCGGTCACCAAGGTCCGGGTCCGCAAGGCGACCGCATCCGACGTCGCGGGGCTGGCGGCCGTGATGGGGCGGGCGTTCCAGGAGGACCCCGTGCTGGCCTGGGGGATGCCCGACGAGGCCGGCCGCCGTGCGAACGGCGCCCGTTACTTCGAACTGGTCGCACGCCTGCACTACCTGCCCCTGGGTGAGACCTACGTCACCGAGGACCTCCAGGCGGCGGCGCTGTGGGCGCCCCCGGGGCAATGGAAGGCCTCGCCCATGACCGGCGTCCGGATCCTGCCGTTCCTCGTCCGGGCCACGAAGTTCGGGCGCGCGCTGAAGATCCTCAAGCTGCTGGAGCACAAGCACGCCGAACTGCGGGAGCCGCACTTTCATCTGTTCGCCGTGGGCACCGACCCGCTGCGCCAGGGGAGGGGCTACGGCGGCGCGCTGTTGCGCCACGTGCTCGACCGCTGCGACGAGCAGGGGATGCCCGCGTACCTGGAGGCGACGACCGAGCGCAACCGCGCGCTGTACTTGCGGCACGGCTTCCGCGTGATGGAAGAACTGCGCCTGCCGGAGGGCGGTCCGCCCTTCTGGCGCATGTGGCGCGGCAGCAGGTCGTGAGGACGCCGCTCACGCGCTGCGGGCACACGCCGCTAGGTCTGCTCGTCGTCGACCGAATGGGCCAGCATGGGGTCGAAGCCGGTACGTGCCGAGCAGTCCTCGCCGATCCGCTGGACGTCAGGGTCGTCGAGGTCGACCCCGACCGCCTCAGGGTCCCAGTTCACGATCGCGCCGCCGTCCCACTCCGGGTCCGGCCAGTCGATGCCCTCTGTCCGCAGGCATCCGGCGAACGCCTTGGACCGCCGGCGCAGGTCGGCGAGCTCGTGGTCGCTGAGCGTGACGGGGCCGGGCGGCGGCAGACCTCGGGCCGAGAGGATCGGCTGGCACCGCGCCGCGGCTCGTGACAGCTCCTCGACCGACGACAGCGCGCCCGCGTCCCCGGGTGGCAACTGCACGCTCCCGTCCGGGGAAAGGACAGGGTGCCCGACGTTGGCGCCCTGGTCGCGCAGGCAGTCGGCGAAGTCGTCGTATGCGGCCTGGCGCTGCGCGGCCTCAGCTATCCCGCCTGTCGGCTCTTGCCCACCGCCGCACGCCGTGGCGAACAGGCACACGCCCACCGCCAGCACCCGCCACATCGTCATCCCGCCACCTCCCGTCTCGTCCGACCGGGCGCTTCGACGCGCGCGCATCGCCTCGCGTTCCACCGTTCCCGCAACGACCTGCCGAATTTAGAAGCCTGCGAAGGTGCCCAGGGCAGGGCGGCCGTCCAGCACCGGGATCATGACCGAGGGGCTGACCAGCGCCGGCAGCAGGTGGTCGGCGCCGTGCCCCGGTGAGCCGTGGCGATGCGCGTAGCGGTCGTCGCGGGGCAGCAGCCGCTCAAGCGCGTCTTCTTTGCTGCCGGCCCCCGGGTCAGTCGTTCCGGGACTTGAGCTGCGCCTCGACGCGCGCCATCGCCTCCTCGGGCGTGGAGCCGAGCGCCACCGCCAGCTCCTGGGCCAGCTGCGTCTTGGCGTTCGACAGCAGGTTGCGGTCTGCGTCGGCGCCGCCCTTCGCGTGCGCCGCGATCACGGCGGCGGTGTCGCGCACCACCTCGGCGCACTCCACCAGCTTGCCGCTCGCCAGCTTGTCGGCGTCACGCCGGCGGCGCACCGCATGCCCCGGGTCTTCGGCGGCCGGCTGCGTCAGCACGGCCAGGATCTCCTCGGCGCGCTTCTCCGTCACCGGCTCGCGGATGCCGTGGTCCGACAGCGTCGCGGCGGGGACCTTCAGGGTGAGGCCGCCGTCCACGGAGATGGTGACGTAGGGCACCGGGCCCGCACCCAGATCGACGGTGTCGAGCGCCGTGACGGTGCCCACGCCGTGGTGAGGGTGGACGACGGTGTCGCCCACATTGATGGTTGCGTTCGCCGGCACGAGTGCTCTCCTGCGCAATGGATCGTCTGGACTCCGACCATACCGGCGCGGGGCCGTTCCCGCCGGTCGGACGGGCCGGTTCGCCTGTGCGAACCGCCCGTCCGACCGGGGCCTGGGGCGATGGAGGACTGAGCTAGAAGCTGGTGCGGAACAGCCCGTCGGGCGGCGTCTCGTACTGCTGGGTGTCGCAGTTGGCGAACAGCAGGTGCACCCCTTGCGCGTTCATGTGGTTGGACGGCGAGTGGTGCAGCGCCGGATACAGGCGGCTGTCCAGCACGTTGTGCTCCAGCGTGGACATGAAGCGCTGCCGCGACAGGTCGTCCGCCGGCATCTTCTTGAACACCTCGTGCACGCTCTTGGCCACGCCCCACAGCAGCAGCTCGATGTCGTCGACGCCGCCCGCCTTGCGGAACTCGGGATCCACCTGGTCGATGACGTTCAACCCGGGTACCGGCGAGAAGAACATCGCGCCGTCGAAGTCCGGGTTGGCGGTGCACGCCGTCTTGGCCACGGTGTTCAGCCCCATGGTGATGCCCACGCCGGCCCACTGGTCGATGGACCCTCCGGGGGAGCGCACGATCTGGAGGAAGACCGTCGGCGTCACCATGGGGAACGCCACCTTGATCTGGTTCTGCGCCAGCCATTGCGCGTCCGACGCGGGGTTCTGCGTCTGGCGGACCAGCACCTCCCAGCCGGCCGCCTCGGCGTGCTCCTTCACCACGCCACCACCGCGTTGAAGCCCGGGGTGCGGTCGCGCAGGATGCCGAACTTGCCGTTCGGCGGGGGCGAGTGCTTCTTCACCCACTGGATCAGCATCGGCGCCTGCTGGATGTAGGTCATGGACAGCGCGAAGTAGTTCTTGAGGCTGCGCACCTGCGTCTCGTCCACGCCGGCGGACAGGTACGGCACGCCCTGCGTGGCGGCGGTGCGCGCGCACGCGCTGATCTGGTCGGTGCCCGCGCCGCCGATCAGGACGTACACCTTCTCGCGCTGGATGAGGTCGTTGCACACCGACGTCGCGCGGCTGGGGTTGTACTCGTCGTTGACCAGGAACACCTCGACGGTGCGGCCGTGCACCTTGCCGATGTGGCGCCAGTACAGGTCCTTGCCGGTGGCGAAGGACGTCTGCGGCACCGGGGCGGCGCCGGTCAGCGGCGCGTGCAGCCCGATCTTGATGGTGGTGTCGGAGATGCCGGTGGTGTCGCCCGGCGCGCTGCGCGGCTGCGCCGAGGGCTGCGCGGTGGGGTCGTGCGCGGACGGCTGCGGTCCCCGGTGTCCTGGGAGCGCTCGTTGGCGTCCGGGTCGTCGCCTGGCGGCGTCCCGGTGTCCGGCTGGTCCCCGCCGTCCTGCGGGGTCACGCCGTCGGTGAGCTCGTCGCCGGGGGTGGAGCCGTCGGCCGGGTTGGCGCCCTCGTCGAACGCCGCGGCCGGGTCCACCGGCCCCAGCGCGACGTCGTGCGCGCCGTCCTTCTGCCCGCACGCCACCGCCAGCACCGCCATCGACAGCACCAGCGCCAGCCGGCGCAGCGCCACCGTCCCCATGTCCCGCCCTCTCGGTCATGCCGGCGCGATTCCCGCCACGCCGGCGCCCGCACGCCTCACTGAGCAAGACGCTCGCCCGCCCGATCCGGTTCCCCGCGACCGCACCGCAGGCGCGGACGCTAGCAGGCCGTCACCCTCCGGTGGGCCGCCAGGCCGCGGGCTTGCCCGCCGGGCCGCGGCCGAACGGCGCGGGGCAGCGCCCGCCGCCGGGCCCCATGGGCGGCGGCCACTGGAGCGGCCGCCGCTGACCGACCGTGAGCGCGACCGCGCCACCGGAGCGGTTTCCCGCCGCGTCGCGCAGCCCGCCTTCCGGCACCGTCACCTCGGCGGGCACGTCACCGACCTCGGCCGCCCAGCCCTGCGCCGCCTCGTCCCACACCGCTTCGAGCTCGCGCCCGCCGGCGCAGAAGCGCAGGACGCCGCCGGACGGCGAGCGCTCCCTGGCGCGCAGCGACGCCAGCGGGTCCGGCGGCGGGTTCTGCGCGCGGAACACCAGGCGGGCCTGCTCCGCCGCCACGCCGAGCAGCAGCAAGCCGGCCGAGGCACCGACGGTGAACGCCCGCGTGACCGCCGACGCGTTCACGGTGCGCACCGCGAAGCGGTAGCGGCCCGGCGGCAGGTCGCCGGGCACCTCGTACCAGCCGGTGACGCGGCCGCCGCGCTGCTCCCACACGAAGCCGGTGCCCAGGTCGTCCTCCACGGCCTCGGCGGCGCCGTCCTCCGCCAGGCGCTCCAGCACCAGGTAGGGGGCGTCGACGGGGCGGGCGCGGCCCAGCGGCGGCGCGGACCACGACCACGACATCGTGTCGAAGCGCATGACCTCGTCGGGCGGCTCGCGCAGGATGCGCGGCGCGGCACCGCCGATGCTCACGGGCGCCGCCGCCGCCGGTGCGGAGTCGATTGTGGCCACTGTCGGCCGGGATTGACTCCGCAGCGGGAGGGGGGCGGTGCAGAGCTCGGCGGCCAGCTCGGCGTGGGCCTGCTGCACCAGCAGGCTGGTGTGCTTGCCGAACACCGTGTGCCCGCCCTCGTAGTGCTGCTGGTCGTACTCCTCCGGCGTGGTGAAGTAGCCGCGGTAGCCCTGCGCCAGGCCCACCACCATCGCCTCGGCCACCGCCGTGCCCGCCGCGCCGCCGCCGGCCTCCAGCGCCGCGGCGCACATGCGCCGCCCGGCCTCCAGGCTCGGCTCGCCCGGCACGCCGAGCAGCAGGCGGTCGCCGACGCGCAGCACCGTCACGTCCGCGGCCGGTGACCACGGCGCCGGCATCGCCAGCAGCTTGCGGCCGTGCACCGGCCCGGCCAGCGCGCGCGGCCGCCGCCGCCCCTCCACGAAGCCGTACAGGAAGTGCGGGCCGTTGGCCGCCCCGCCCACGAACGGCAGGCCGAACCACGCGCGCCGCGCCACCCGCTTGCCCGGCTCCAGCTCCTGGCCGTCGTAGCGCACGCGCCGCGCCGCGCCCGCCACCGGCAGGTCGCCGGCCAGGTTCGCCCCGGCCGCGTCCCAGGCCTGGCGCATCGCCGCGGCCACGCGCAGGCCCAGGCGGTCGGCGCACGCGTGCTGGTTGCACTCGTCCGCGCGCGGGATCAGGTCGCCCTCCGTGCCGTTGGTGAAGATCGCCACGGGCGCCGCGCCCCCTGAGA
>DATMKC010000400.1:0-2773 GCA_035553555.1 Egibacteraceae bacterium
GTGGTGAAGTCCCCGATGGTGATCTCCTCGGCCACCCGCCCGCCCAGCATCATCGCCAGGCGGTCGATCAGCTCCCCGCGGCTGACCAGGTACTTGTCCTCGGTCGGCAGCGTGAGCGTCCAGCCCAGCGCGCGGCCGCGCGGGATGATCGACACCTTGTGCACCGGGTCGGCGTGCGGCAGCGCGTGGCCGACGATGGTGTGACCGCCCTCGTGGTAGGCGATGATCCGCTTCTCGACCTCGCCCATGAGGCGCGTCTTGCGCTCGGGACCGGCGATCACGCGGTCGATGGCGTCCTCCAGGGCCGCCATCGTGATCTCCTTGTTGCCCTTGCGGGCGCTCAGCAGCGCCGCCTCGTTGATGAGGTTGGCCAGGTCCGCGCCGGTGAAACCGGGCGTGCGGCGCGCGATGACCTCCAGGTCGGCATCGGGGCCCAGCGGCTTGCCGCGCGCGTGGACCTTCAGGATCGCCTTGCGGCCCACCAGGTCCGGCCGGTCGACCACGATCTGGCGGTCGAAGCGGCCCGGGCGCAGCAGCGCCGGGTCCAGGATGTCGGGGCGGTTGGTGGCGGCGATGAGGATCACACCGGTCTTGACGTCGAAGCCGTCCATCTCCACCAGGAGCTGGTTCAGCGTCTGCTCGCGCTCGTCGTGGCCGCCGCCCATGCCGGCGCCGCGGTGGCGGCCGACGGCGTCGATCTCGTCCATGAAGATGATCGCGGGCGCGTTGGCCTTCGCCTGCTCGAACAGGTCGCGCACGCGGCTGGCGCCCACGCCCACGAACATCTCCACGAAGTCGGAGCCGGAAATCGAGAAGAACGGCACCCCGGCCTCGCCCGCCACGGCGCGCGCGAGCAGCGTCTTGCCGGTGCCGGGAGGGCCGAACAGCAGCACGCCCTTGGGGATCTTGGCGCCCATGGCCTGGAACTTGGCCGGGTTCTCCAGGAAGTCCTTGATCTCCCGGAGCTCCTCCACGGCCTCGTCCGAGCCGGCGACGTCGGCGAAGGTGACCTTCGGCGCGTCCTTGTTCACCAGCTTGGGCTTGGCCTTGCCGAAGCTCATGACCCGGTTGCCGCCGCCCTGCATCTGCGTCATCAGGAAGAAGAACAACCCGAAGATCAGGACGAACGGCAGGATCGACATCAGCACCTGGATGAACACGTTGCCCTGGGAGTTGTCGACCGTGCGCTCGATGGTGCCGGCGCGGCGCGCCTCGTCCAGCGCCTGGCCCAGCGTCTCGTCGTCCACCTGCGGGTTGTAGTTCGTGCGGTAGCGCGTGCCGTCGTCCAGCTCGCCGACCAGGCGGAACTCCCGGGCGTGGTCGTCGACGGTCTTGACGTCGCCCGCCTCCAGCTTGGTCATGAACTCGTCGAAGCGCAGTTCCTCCGGCTCGGCGGCGCTGCCCAGCGTGGAGACCGTGGCGAACGCCACGACCAGCAGCAGGGTGATCCAGATGAACGGGCCGCGGAACAGTCGCTGGAGATTCATGAAATCCCTCGTCGAAGGGGGGTGGCGGCCATGCTAGCACCGGGGTTCCGGCCCGACCGGGGCCGCATCGTCAGGCTTGTCCACATCCCCCGCGCCGGTACGGGTGCGTTTTCAGAGTCATGGCTCTGAAACCGCACCCGTCAGGAGTGCGACGGCTCGCGCCGTCTACGTGTGGCTGTAGACCTCGGCCTTCAGCGTGCCCACGTACGGCAGGTTCCGGTAGCGCTCCGCGTAGTCCAGCCCGTAGCCCACCACGAACACGTTCTCCACGTCGAAGCCGTGGTAGCGAACGGGGATCTCCACCCTGATCTGGTCCGGCTTGCGCAGCAGCGCCATGACCTCCAGCGACGCCGGCCCCCGCGCGCGCAGGTTGCGCAGCAGGTACTGCAGGGTCAGGCCGCTGTCGACGATGTCCTCCACCACCAGGACGTGGCGCCCGGCGATGTCCAGGTCCAGGTCCTTGAGGATGCGCACCACGCCGGAGGTCTGCGTGGCCGAGCCGTAGCTGGACACCGCCATGAAGTCGAACTCGACCGGCACGGTGAGGTAGCGCGCCAGGTCGGCCATCACGATGAACGCGCCCTTGAGCACCCCGACCAGCAGGACGTCGCGGTCGGCGTAGTCGCGGTCGATCGCGGCACTCAGCGCGCGCAGCTTGTCCTGGATGTCCGCCGAGGAGATCAGCACCCGCTCGATGTCGGGGTGCAGCGCGTCGTGGGCCACCTGCGTGAGTCCTGTCGTCGAACGGGGTGCGGGGCCAGAGCCTAGAACGGCGCCAGCCAGGCGCGCACGTGCGCGAGCGACTCCGGCATGCGGGCGACCGCCACCCCGGGAACCCACACCGGCTCGTCGCGCGCGTCCACCACCACGGGCAGCAGGTCGCGCACCAGGCGAGGCACGCCCGCGTCGGTCAGCACGTCCTGGAGCGCGCGGGTTCCCTGACGCAGGCGCATGCGGTCGCCGTCACAGCGCGCGCGCACGACCAGCTCCGCGTCGGCCGGGACCGGCAGCCGCGCGTGCAGCGGCAGGCGCGCGCCGGGCGGGCCGGAGGCGACGTGGCGGGGGTCGACGGGGTCGCGCTCGGTGTCCGCGTACAGCGCCAGGTCCAGTTCCGCCAGCGGTGTGACACCCGGCAGCGCCACCGCCCTGGGCGCCAGGGCGGCGATGCCGTCCGGCCCCAGGGCCAGCCAGCCGCCGCCGCAGGAGCCGCGCAGCCCGCGCGCATGCGCCGCCTGGCCGGGCGCCAACCGCAGCAGCCGGCGCACGTCCGCCGCCGGCTGCTGCGG
>DATMKC010000401.1:0-2687 GCA_035553555.1 Egibacteraceae bacterium
AAGTCGAGCCGGACGCCACCGCTCCGGCCGCGGGTGAGCAGGACGGGTCCGCCGGCTCGGTGGGCTCCGAGGTGGCGGTGGAGGACCCCACCGCCCTCACGGGCGGCTGGGAGGGCGGCACGCCCAACACCGGCACGGCGATCTCCGCCGGCGGCCTGCTGCTGCTCGCCGTCGGCGCCGGCCTGCTGTGGCTGCGCCGCGCCCGCACCTGACCGCCGTGCCTTCTCGCCTGGTCGTCCTCATCTCCGGTTCCGGCAGCAACCTGCAGGCGCTGCTTGACCGGGGTCCCGACCTCGGCGGGCAGATCGCCCTGGTGGTGTCCGACCGCCACGACGCGTACGGGCTGGAGCGGGCGGCCGCCGCGGGGGTGCCGGCCGCGGTCGTCTCACCGAAGGACCACGCCGACCGCCCCGCGTGGGAAGCCGCGTTGGGCGACGCCGTCGCGGCCGCCGCACCCGACCTCGTGGTGCTGGCAGGGTTCATGCGCATCCTCCCGGCGGCGTTCGTGTCGCGCTGGCCCGTGCTGAACGTCCATCCGTCCCTGCTGCCGGCGTTCCCCGGCGCGCGAGCGGTGGAGGAGGCGCTGGCCTGGGGCGTGAAGCTGACCGGCTGCACCGTGCACTTCGTGGACGAGAAGGTCGACAACGGGCCGATCGTCGCCCAGGAGTGCATCCCCGTGCTGCCCGGCGACACCCCCGAGTCCCTGCACGAGCGCATCAAGGCGGTGGAGCACCGCCTGCTGCCGGAGTGCGTCACCCTGTTCTGCCGAGGCCGCATCGCGGTCGACGGCCGTCACGTGAGGATCGACAAGTGAGCGACGTCACCCCCGTCCGCCGCGCGCTGGTGAGCGTGTACGACAAGACCGGCCTGGCCGAGCTGGCCGCGGGCCTGGCGCAGGCCGGCGCGGCGATCGTCTCCACCGGCTCGACCGCGCAGGCCATCCGCGACGCCGGCGTCGCCGTCACCGACGTGTCGGAGGTCACCGGCTTTCCCGAGATCATGGACGGGCGCGTGAAGACGCTGCACCCCGCCGTGCACGCGGGGATCCTGGCGGACCGCTCCAAGGACACGCACCTGGCGGCGCTCGACGAGCACGGCATCGCCGGCATCGACCTGGTGGTGGTGAACCTGTATCCGTTCCGCGAGACGATCGCGGACCCGGACGTCACGCCGGAGCGCGCCATCGAGATGATCGACATCGGCGGGCCCACCATGGTCCGCGCGGCCGCCAAGAACCACGCGCACGTCGCCGTGGTGGTGCAGCCGGAGGACTACGCCGCGGTGCTGGCGGAGGTGGGCGAGCGCGGCGGCGTGACGGCGGCCACCCGCCGGCGCCTGGCCGCGAAGGCGTTCGCGCACACCGCCGCCTACGACGCCGACGTCGCCAGCTGGTTCGCGCGCGAGCGCTCCGAGCGCTTCCCCGAGCGGCTCACCACCCGCTTCCACCTGGCCCAGACCCTGCGCTACGGCGAGAACCCGCATCAGCAGGCCGCCTACTACGTGGAGGCCGGCCAGCCCTGGGGCCTGGGCAGCGCGACGCAGCTGCACGGCAAGGAGCTGAGCTACAACAACCTGCTGGACACCGACGCGGCCTGGGGCATGGCGGCCGACTTCGCCGAGCCGTGCGTGGCGATCATCAAGCACACCAATCCCGCCGGACTGGCGGTGGCGGCCAGCCTCGCGGAGGCCTACCCGCTGGCGCTGGCCGGCGACCCGGTGAGCGCGTTCGGCGGCATCGTGGCGGTGAACCGCGCCATGGACGCCGCGACCGCGCGCCAGGTGGTGGAGGTGTTCACCGAGGTCGTGGTGGCGCCCGGCTACGACGAGGAGGCGCTGGAGGTGCTGCGCGGCAAGGCGAACCTGCGCATCCTCGAGGTCACGCGCCCGCGGCCGCCGCAGGACGCGCTCAGCCTGCGCAGCGTGAGCGGGGGCCTGCTGGTGCAGGACGTCGACGCCGCGGCGGAGGACCCGGCGAGCTGGACGGTCGCCACCCGCGCCGAGCCGGACGACGCCACGCTGGCGGAGCTCGCGTTCGCGTGGAAGGTCTGCAAGCACGTGAAGTCCAACGGCATCGTGCTCACCAAGGACCGTGCCGCGGTCGGTGTGGGTGCGGGCCAGATGTCGCGCGTGGACAGCGTGCGCATCGCGGTGGACAAGTCCGACGGGCGCAGCAAGGGCGCCGTGCTGGCCAGCGACGCGTTCTTCCCCTTCCCGGACGGGCCCCGCGCCGCCATCGAGGCGGGCGTCGTGGCGATCGTCCAGCCGGGCGGCAGCGTGCGGGACGAGGAAGTCGTCGCCGTGTGCGACGAGGCCGGGATCCCGATGGTCCTCACGGGAACTCGCCACTTCCGCCACTAGGCTCGGCGGAACACGACGCCTCGCCCAGGACGGCGGACGCGCACGGGAGGTGTGCCGATGAGCGGCTACGACGGCTACCAGGACCACGACGGCGACTACGACGAGCCGGGCGCGGAGCAGGAGCGCCCGGCGCGCGGGCGCGGCGGCATGGGTGGTGCCACGCCGCTCGGCGCGGGGCTGGCCGGCCTGCTCGTCGGCGCGCTGCTGGCCGGCATCGTGCTGATCGCGGTGGGCGGCAACCCGTTCTCCGACGCCAACGACGTCACCTACCGCGAGATCGTCATCGAGGACATCAGCGACGCGGGCGACCAGGTCTGCTGGGCGCCCGC
>DATMKC010000402.1:0-3103 GCA_035553555.1 Egibacteraceae bacterium
CCCTTACACAAAACCGCTGACAGGCCCTCCGAGGTCGTGATCAGCAGCACGTTGCCGGACTGCAACGTCTGCTGCCCCAGCCCCCGCCCGTCCCGCTGCTGTTGACGGGCGCGCTCGTGCCCGGCCAGCGTCGCGATGTCGACCAGCGCGTCAGCTTGGCGTTGCACGAAGCTGCGGCTGTCACGCTCTGACGTCTTGTCCGACAGGGCGTCCAGCATCCCGCGCACCGTCGCCGCCCCGACGGGGTCGAGGTGTGCGGTGAGCACGTCCATGCCGTCACGCACGGACCATTGGAGCTTGCGGTCCTGAAACGCGCGGCGTTCCCGCTCCGCCAACACATCGACACCGGTTTTGGCGACCGCGGTGTCGATCTCGCGGGCCAGGCGGGTGCGGTTCACGGTCTGGCCGACCGTCGACGCCGTGCGGTCAATCGTGGCGAGCAGCACCTCGGCGTCGTCACGGCCGGCCACTTCGGCGGCTTTGCGCACCGCCACGGCGGCCTGGCCCAGGCCCATGCGGCCGTCGGCGAACGCCGCCGCCGTGTCCGGCAACTGCTTCAGCCCCGCGGCCAGTTCCGTCCGCGCCCTCGCCTCACCAGGGGTGAGGTGCAGCACGCGCGTCAGCAGGTCCTCGGTGGACCCGGCGGACTGGCCGCGGGCGGCGTGGCGCTGCTCGATCTCGCGCACCACCGCGCACTTGCGGGACTCCGCCATCCGACCCAGCGCCTCCAGGCATTGCACCGCCTGCGTGAGCTCGACGTCAGACACCGCTCCGCCAAGCGGCAGGCTGCCGGCTTGGCGCAGCAGTTCGGCGGCCTGCTGCAACAGCGGCAGCGGCCCCGCGCTCTCGTCGGACCCTTGAGTCGAACACATGTTCGATACCATACAACGCGACTGTGACAGGTCAACCCACGAAATTGAATCTGTGGGCAACCCGTGCAGTAGGAGTGGTCAGTCGGCGCGAGACAGCCCGTCCACGGCTTCCGCGCCGGGCAGCCGCAGCAGGTCGCCGGCAGGCAGCAGGATCTTCAGCGCCCTGCTGCCGCCGCCCACGATGATCCGGTCCAGCTCCATCACGGGCGCGTCCACCCACACCGGCAACCCGTCGGGCAGGCCTACCGGCGTCACCCCGTCGGGCAGCATGCCGGTCAATTCCACGGCGACGTCGCTCGGCGCAAACGACGCCTTGCGCACACCGAAGCGCCGTTTGATGGCGCCGTTGACGTCCAGACGTCGCGTCGCCTGCACCATGCACGCGGCGAACAGCGGCGGCTCGGCCTTGCCCATGACCACGATGCAGTTGACCGACGCCTCCATCGGGAAGCCGTACTCGCGGCAGAAGTCGGCGGTGGCCGCGAACGCCGGGTCGATCCGCACCAGCTCGTGGGGGATGCCCAACCGCACCAGCGCGTCGATGACGCGCTGCTCGGCCGGGTCGGGTGTGGCGGTCGCACTCATCGTGTCATCCTGCCCAGGGAACCGGTGCGGGCGCCAACGCGTCTCTCTCGCAGGTGGACTCCCACGGGGGAAGGAGAGCCGATGTACGTGCTGGCGGTGCTGCTCGTGCTGGTGGGGCTGGGACTGCAGGGCAGCCAGGAACGGCGGGAGACCCATCGGGACGTCCCGAACGCGATCGAGCTGGCGTGCACGGAGGCGGGCGTGGAGGTGCGCCGGGGTGCGGCGGCGGCGGGCCCGGACGGGGTGGTGATGCGTTTCGCGCACACGGAGGGTGACTGGGTGATGACCTGGGAGGGCGCGCCCGGTTCATGGTCGTCCTCTGGCAGCGCGCAGACGGCGGAGATGGTGTGGCCGGTCCCGCCGGGCTCCGTCCGCGTCCAGTGCTATCCCGGCCACCTGTCGTTGCGCGACCCGTCTCACGAGGCCCGCTGGTGGGCGGATGTCGAGGTCGTCGATCCGGCCGGGCACTACCGCCGGGCGGAGAGCAGTTGCCGACAAAGACGTGCCGCGTCGTGGCACGGGCGTGCCGTGCCGGTGGCGCAGGAGCGCGCCATCGTCGTGGAGGCGCTCGGCATGCTGGACGCGCATCAGCGCGCAGGGGACGAGCTGGTCCGGCTTGGCTACCCGCAGGGCATCCCGAGGGATTGGGGGCTGCTCCGCGACGGCGAGGTGATCGCGAACGTCAGGATGGCCATGCGCAGCGACGGACAGGTCTCGCCCAGCGGCATGTCGGCCTGCGCCGACGGCGCCAGCGGTCAGTCCTCGACCTCGTAGGGCTCCAGGGGCGAGACCGCCGGGCCGTCGAGCACGGCGCCCTCCACGGAGAAGCGCGAGCCGTGGCAGGGGCAGTCCCAGCTGCGCTCGGCGTCGTTCCAGCTGACCGTGCAGCCCAGGTGCGTGCAGGTGGGACTGACGGCGTGCACACCACCGTCGGGATCGCGATACGCCGCCACCGCCTTGTCGCCGACGCGCACGATGCCGCCCTCCCCGGGGGACAGGGCGCCGAGGTCCTCGGCGCTGAGCCGGCCGACACGGTCGGCGACGAAGCGCTTGCCGACCTCCAGGTTCTCCCGCACGGCGGTCTTGGCGGCCTGGGCGTCGGACACGCCGGCGCGTGAGGCGTCGAAGGCGGGCAGCCACGCGGTGTCCCGGCCGCCGATCAGGTCGGCGATCATCGCGCCCGCGGCGGTGCCGTTGGACAGCCCCCACTTCATGAAGCCGGTGCCGACGTACACCCGCTCGGTGCGCGGGCAGCGGCCCACGTACGGCAGCTCGTCCACCGGTCGGTAGTCCTGCGCGGACCAGCGGTAGGAGACCTCGGTGACCGCGAAGTGCTCGCGGGCCCACTGCTCCAGCGCGCGGTAGTGCCCGTCGAGGTCGTCGCCATGGCCGGTCTTGTGGCTCTCGCCCACCACGACCATGCCGTGCTCGGCGCCGCGCCACGGGCGCGTGGAGCGCGTCGGCGCGTCCACCGAGATGTGCATGCCCTCCGGTGGCGGCGCCGACAGCCGCACGGCGATGCCGTACGAACGGGTCGGGTGGGCCTTGGCGAAGAAGCCCCCGATGTCCACGATCGGCAGCAGCGTCGCGATCACGGCGTGGGCGGCGGTGACGCTGCTGCCGATCGTGGACATCGGGGGCTTCTT
>DATMKC010000403.1:0-4438 GCA_035553555.1 Egibacteraceae bacterium
GGCGTGCGCGGCGGCGATGAGCTCCTCCGGGCTGGTCTGCCCGTCGGGGTTCTCGGCGCGCGACGGCCAGCTCACCGGCAGCCCGTCCACGGCGTTCGACGAGTCGAACGTCACGGTGCCCTTGCCCGTGGCCAGCTCCCCTTCCCAGACGGTGCTCGCGATCCTGTCCGGCATGTCGTCCTCCTGCGTGGCGGTGGCGATTCCCTGACCGCGCAACCTACCAACCGCGCGACATCGACGCGGTCGGATCCGACGGAGTGACGGTCACCGCCGCCGGTACGACGTCGCCCGGTGCGCCACCGCGGTCACTTCGACGCCGCCTGTCTCGTTAATCCGATACAGCACCCGGTACGGACCCCGGCGCGCACAGAACTCCCCGAGCAGCGGAGGTTGCAGTGGCACACCCAAGCGAAACGGTTGCTCCGCTACGTGGGCGATGAGCTCCCACATGGCTGGTTGAACCTTCAGCGGAAGACGCTCAATTTGGCGACGGGCGGGCCGGCTGACGTGGAAGCCGGCGGCCACGGTCAGGGCTCGTAGTCGGGACTCGGGGGTTCGCCTGCCAGCGCCTGCGACTCTCTCAGCCCTTGAAGGAGGCCCTTGTCGGCCAGCACGGCATCGGTCTCGTCGAGGCTTTCCAGGTCCCAGAGGGACACGAGCGCACCGACGGGACCACTGTCGTCAGCGATCACGACGCGCTCTCCCGTGCGCAGCTGCTCCACGATCGCGGGGAGGCGGGCGGCCAGAGAAGTGATGTGGACGGTCTCATGCATGGCAGGACTGTCATCCCGTCCCGCGATTGGGTCAATGCCTTCGTCCACAGGCACCTTGGCTACACGTCGAGGTTGTCGACGTAGCGGGCCTTCGCCTCGATCCACTCGCGGCGGTCGGCGGCCGACTCGCCCATGAGCAGCGTGAAGATGCGGTCGGCCTCTTCCGCGTGCGGCACGGTCACGCGCAGCAGCGTGCGCTTGGCCGGGTCCATGGTGGTGTCCCACAGCTGCTGCGGGCTCATCTCCCCCAGGCCCTTGAACCGTGAGATATCCACGCGGACCTCGCCCTTGAAGTCCGTCTTCAGCACCCGGTCGCGCTCGCGGTCGTTCATCGCGTAGACGGTGCGGGTGCCCTTGCGGAGCTGGTACAGCGGCGGCTGCGCCAGGTACAGGTGGCCGCCGTCCACCAGCTTCGGCATCAGCCGGTAGAAGAACGTGAGCAGGAGCGTGGTGATGTGGCCGCCATCAACATCGCTGTCGGACATCAGCACCACCTTGTGGTAGCGCAGCCGCGAGTAGTCGAAGTCGTCGCCGATGCCCGTGCCGATGGCCTTGATGACGTTCTGGATCTCGGCGTTGCTCAGCACCTTGCGCAGCTGGGCCTTCTCCACGTTGAGCACCTTGCCGCGCAGCGGCAGGATCGCCTGGGTCTGGCGGTCGCGCGCCATCTTGGAGCTGCCGCCGGCGGAGTCGCCCTCGACCAGGTACAGCTCGCACTCCTCCGGGCTGCGCGACGAGCAGTCCGCGAGCTTGCCCGGGAGCCCCGCCGAGGCGGAGTCGAGGATGCCCTTGCGCCGCGTGAGGTCGCGCGCGTGGCGCGCCGCCTCGCGCGCCTTGGCCGACACCTGCGCCTTGCGCACGATCTTGCGCGCCTGCGCCGGGTTCGCGTCCAGCCACTCGGCGAACGCCTCGTTCACGCAGCGCTCCACGAAGCCGCGCATGATCGCCGAGCCGAGCTTGCCCTTGGTCTGCCCCTCGAACTGCGGGTCGGGCATCTTCACCGACACCACGGCGACCATGCCCTCGCGCAGGTCGTCGCCGGAGACCTTGTCCTCGCCGCGGCGCAAGGCCTTGTTGGCCTCCGCCCAGCGGTTGAGCGTGCCGGTGATCGCCTTGCGGAAGCCCTCCTCGTGCGCGCCGCCGTCGGCCGTGCGGATGATGTTGACGTAGCTGCGCACGCGCTCGTCGAAGCCGGTCTCCGACCAGTTCACCGCGATGTCGGCGGCCAGCGCCTTGCCGTCCACCGTCTCCTCGCGCGAGATCGTCACCGCCTTGGACAGCAGCGGACTGTCGCCGTCGAGCAGCTCGGCGACGAAGTCCGGCAGGCCCTTGCGGAACTGGAAGGTCTCGCTGAAGCCGGTGCGCTCGTCGCTGTAGTCGATGCGCAGCCCGGGGTTGAGCAGCGCCGTCTCGCGCAGGCGCGTGCACACCGTGGCGTCGTCGAACTCCAGGGTGTCGAAGATGTCCTCGTCCGGCCAGAAGCGCACCACGGTGCCGGTCTTGCGCGCCTTGCCGACCACGTGCAGCGCCTTCGTGCGCTTGCCGCGCGAGAACGTGATCGCGTGCACCTTGCCGCCCCGGGCGACCTCCACCTCGGTCTTGCGCGACAGCGCGTTCACGACCGACACGCCGACGCCGTGCAGGCCGCCCGAGACGGCGTAGGACTGCTGGTCGAACTTGCCGCCGGCGTGCAGCTTGGTGAGCACGACCTCGACGGCGGGCTTGCGCTCCTTGGGGTGGTTCTCCACCGGGATGCCGCGGCCGTCGTCGCGGACCTCGACGCCCCCGTCCGTGCGCACGGTCACCACGATGCGCGCGGCGTGGCCGGCCAGGTGCTCGTCCACGGCGTTGTCGACCACCTCCCAGACGAGGTGGTGCAGGCCCCGGGCGTCCGTGGAGCCGATGTACATGCCGGGACGCTTGCGCACGGCCTCGAGGCCTTCGAGGACGGTGATCGACTTGGCGGAGTAGGTGCTCACGTGGGGTGTGGCTTTCCGTTCCGAGCAGCGGACAGGGCCGGGGCCATTGTGCCCCGACCCTGTCCCAGGACCCCGCAAGCCGGGGCGCTACTTGGCCTTGGCGCCGTCCACGATCGCGCGGCCCGCCAGGGGCGCCGACAGCGTCACGCGCGTGCGCCGTTCGACCGCGATCGCCGGGCAGGCGCCCTCGTCGCCGGGCGCGTTGCCCTCGTACAGCGTGATGACCACCTTGTCCGCCTGCTCGACCACGTCCACGCGGTCCAGCACGGTGCACGGCTCCACGCCGGACCACCAGGTGAGCGTCACGGTGACGTCGTCGTCGGCGACCTCGGCGGTCTCCCACTCGCGGGCCCGCACGTCCTCCTGGCCCGGCCGCGGGGTGGTGTAGCCCCCGTCCCCCGAGTTGTCGCCGGGGCGGTCCCCCGGCTCGTCCACGGGCTCCGCCGGCGTGGTGGAGGTGGTGCACTCCGGGCACCCGTCCGGGTCGTCCGGCGGCGGCGCGCCCTTCATCGGCGCGTCCGGGTCGCCCGTCGGCTCGACCGCGGTCCCGCCGTCCTGCGCCGGCTCGTTCTCCTCCGGCTCCAGGCCGCCCAGCGTGTCGTCGGGGTCGCCGGTCATCGAGCGCTCTCCCGAGCTTTCCCCGGGCAGCGAGCCGTCGCTCAGTGTCACCGACGCCTCACGGCCGCATCCCGACAGGGACAGCGCGGCCATCAGGGCCAGCGCGGTGACGCTCAGGACCCGCCGCATCGTCTCGCTCCTCTCGCACCGCCTCCGATGCCGGGTCAGACGCGCGAAGGCCGCGGCCGGTTCCCGTCGCGACCGCCTTTCGCAGCCAATTCAGATGCGCAGGAGCAGCCAGACGAGGCCGGCGAAGACGCCCAGTCCCACGAGCAGCGTCGCCAGGCGGAACGGCGCGCCGACCGGCTTGCCCGTGCGCGGGTCCTGCTGGCCTTGCTCGGCCCGCTGCACGAACGCCTGGAACATCGTGGTGTCGGCCGCGGGGTCGAGGTCGGCGTCACGCGACGCGTCGGGCTGCTCGTGCTCGCTCATGGGCGCGCATGGTAGCCGGGAGCTAGCACCGCGCGCGTCAACCGCTCCCAGCTAGGAAGGAAGCGAGCGCCTGGCGCGCAACCTCGAGGTTGGCTTCCGGGACGTGCTCACCGGCCTGGTGGGCCTGGGCGGTCAGTCCCGGACCGTAGTTCAGCGCCGGCACGCCGGCCTCGCTGAAGCGTGCGACGTCGGTCCATGCCTGTTTGGGCTCGACCGGCGCCCCGACCGTCTCGATGAAACGCGCCACCAGCCGGTCGCCGCGATGTGGCCGGCCCGCGGGCGCCCGGTCCACGACGCGCACCTCGGCCGCGCCGTCCGACGCCGCGGCCACCACCTCGGCCAGCCGGCGCTCCGCGTCCGCCACCGACTTGTCCGGCGCGAAGCGGTAGTTGCAGTTCACCGTGAAGCGGTCCGGCACGACGTTGCGCGCCTCGCGCACCGGCTCGGTCCAGGCGCGCGTCGGCGTGACCACCTCCCGGTACACCAGGCCGTCCACCGCCACGTCCTCGGCGGTGCGCTCGCGCATCGCGGTCAGGAAGGCCCCCGCCTTGCTCAGCGCGTTGTCGCCGTGCCACGGCCGGGCCGAGTGGGCGGCGCGGCCGCTGAACACCACCTCGGCGTGCAGCGCGCCCATGC
>DATMKC010000404.1:0-11529 GCA_035553555.1 Egibacteraceae bacterium
GCCGTGCTGGCGCCCGGCTCGCGCAGCGCGCCGCTGGCGATGGCGCTGCACGCCGACGGGCGCGTGCGCCTGCACGTGCGCGTCGACGAGCGCTCGGCGGCGTTCCTGGCCCTGGGCCTGGCCAAGGCGAGCGGCCGGCCCGCCGCGGTGCTGTGCACGTCCGGCACCGCGGCGGCCAACTTCCACCCGGCGGTCCTGGAGGCGCACGAGTCCCGGGTGCCGCTGCTGGTGCTCACCGCCGATCGGCCGCCGGAGCTGCGCGGGACCGGCGCCAACCAGACCACCGACCAGGTCAAGCTGTACGGGCAGGCGGTGCGCTGGTTCTGCGAGGTCGGCGTGCCGGAGGCGCGCGCCGGGATGGTGGCCTACTGGCGCGCGACCGCGTGCCGGGCGTGGGCGGAGGCGGCCGGCTCGCCGGCCGGCCCGGTGCACCTGAACGTGGCGCTGCGCGAGCCGCTGACGCCCGAGCCCGGCGACGCCGAGTTCCCCGAGCCGCTGGACGGCCGCGCGGACGGCGCGCCCTGGGTGGCGGTGGAGTCGCGCACCACGGTGCCCGACGCCGACCTCGTGGAGGACCTGGCCGCCCGCGCGGCCTCGGTGATGCGCGGCGCGCTGGTGGTGGGAGAGACGTCGGCGGACCCCTACGAGCTGGTGGCGTTCGCCGACCGGCTGGGCTGGCCGGTCATCGCCGAGGCGCACTCGGGGGCGCGCCAGGGGCCCAGCGCCGTCGCGATGTACCACCATCTGCTGTCCGACCCGTCGTTCGCGGACGCGCATCGTCCCGACTTCGTGGTTCGTGTCGGCCGCACAGGGTTGTCGCGCCCCCTGGAGGCCTGGCTCCGCACCGCCGGCTGGCACACGCTGATCGACCGTGACGCCGCCTGGCTGGACCCGGGCCGGTCCGTGTCGGAGATCATCGTGGCTGAGCCCGGGCAGTTGCTGGGCATGGTCGGCGCCGCGCTCGCGGACTTGGAGAGCGACGACGGCGTGGAGGACTGGAACGCGTCCTGGGGTGCCGCTGATCGCCGGGCTCGCGACGCCGTGAACCAGGCCCTGGACGCCGAGGGCCTGACGGAGCCGCGCGTGGCGCGGGACGTCGCCGCGTCCCTGCCGCCGGGAGCCACCCTGGTGGTCGGCTCCAGCATGCCGATCCGCGACCTCGACCAGACCATGGCGCCGCGCGGCGACGTGCGCGTGCTGGCCAACCGCGGCGTCAGCGGCATCGACGGGTTCGTCTCCACGGCGGTGGGCGTGGCGCTGGCGGCCGGGCCGGCGGTGGCGCTGTGCGGCGACCTGTCGCTGCTGCACGACGCGAACGGCCTGCTGGGCGCCGACGCCGACCTCACGCTGGTGGTGGTCAACAACGACGGCGGCGGCATCTTCTCGTTCCTGCCGCAAGCCCGGCACCCCGACGGCTTCGAGCGCCTGTTCGGCACGCCGCACGGCGCCGACCTCGAGGCGCTGGCGCGCGCCTACGGCGCCGCCTACACGCGCGTCACCGCGCCCGGGGAGCTGCGCGACCTCGTCGCGGCGCCGCGGGGCGTGCGGCTGGCCGAGGTGCGCACCGACCGCGCGGCCAACGTCGCGCTGCACCAGCGCCTGCGCGACGCCGTGAGCCAGGCGCTCGCGGGCTAGTCCGCGAAGGCCGATTGCATCGCGCGCAGCTTGAGGCGCGTCTCCTCCAGCTCCGCCTCGGGCAGCGAGGCGGCGACGATGCCCGCGCCCGCGAACAGCCGCGCCCGCGCCCCGGACAGCTCAGCGCAGCGCAGCGCGATCGCGAACTCGCCGTCGCCGCGCGCGTCCACCCAGCCGACCGGGCCGGTGTAGCGCCCGCGCTCCATGCCCTCCAGCTCGCGGATGACCTCCAGCGCCTCCGCGGTGGGCGTGCCGCACACGGCGGCCGTGGGGTGCAGCGCGCCGGCCAGCGCCAGCGCGCTCGGCGCCGGCTCGGCCAGCGTCCCGCCGAACCGCGTTGCCAGATGCTGCACGTTGTCCAGGCGCAGCAGCGACGGCTCCGCGTCCGACTCCAGCGTCCGGCACAGCGGGGCCAGCGCCTCGCGGACCGACGCCACCGCGAAGGCGTGCTCCGCGCGGTCCTTGGCGGAGGCGAGCAGCGCGTCGCCGCGCGCGGCGTCGTCGGCCGCGCCGTCGCCTCGTGCCGCGGAGCCGGCCAGCACCAGCGACTCCACGCGGGTGCCCCGCCGGCGCACGAGCATCTCCGGGCTCGCGCCCACCAGGCCCTCGGCCACGAAGGTGAAGCAGCCGGGGAAGCGCGCGGCCAGGCGGGCGGCGAGCACGCGCGGCTCGAACGGCGCCTCCGACCACACGGCGTGGTCCCGCGCCAGCACCACCTTGTCGATGTCGCCCTTGTCGATCAGGCGCGTGGCGGCGGCGACCGCGTCCAGCCACAGCAGGTCCGGCAGCGACGCGCCCGCGTAGCGCACGCGGTCGGCGGTGGCGCGCTCCGGCAGCACCGTCGCCGCCAGCGGCGCCAAGGCGTCCGGCCGGGCGTCCGGCCCGGCGCCGGCCGCGACCGCGCGCGCCGCGGCGCCACTGTGCACCAGCAGCTCCGGCACGCGCACGAACGAGCCGTGCGCGGCGGGGTCGAACGTGAAGGCGGCCATGGCCACCGGTGCCGCGCCGCGCCCGTCCCAGCCGGCGAACGCCTCCGCCAGCGCGGCGCCGGCGCGGGCGAAGCGCTCCGGCCCCGCGCCGGGATCCAGCCGCCAGGCCTGGCCCCAGCCGACGAAGCCGGTGCCGTCGCGCAGCCACGCCAGCGGCTCTCCCGCGCGCTCGCCGGGGGACAGGGCCAAGAGCTCGGCCACCGTGCCCGCGCGCACGTCGGGGCGATCGGCGGTGCCGAAGCGCAGCGTCATGGTGCCTGCGTCTCCCGGCGCAGCCGCTCGCGCGCCGCGGCCAGCAGCGTGCGGCGGAAGTGGTGGGCGACCAGGCCGCTGGTGGCGGGCAGCATGCGCTCGAAGGCGTCGCGCATGCGGCGCCCGGCCTCCTCGGCGTCCTCCGCGGTGCCGCGGATGGGATCGCGCACGAAGCGCACGAACAGCTCCACGGCCTCCTCCGCCACGGCGCGCATGGCTTCGTCGTGGCGCCGCGCCAGAGCCAGCAGCTCGGCCAGGGGCAGCCCGGCGGCCAGCAGCTCCATGCCCGCGGCGAGCACCCGCGCGTCGTCCTCGCCGTAGCCGTCCTCGCCCGGCTGGAGCAGGCCCTCGCGCTCCATCGCCTCCAGGAGCGACTCGGGCACGCCGGCGCGCTCGGCCAGCGCCGCGCGGGACAGGCGCTCGCCGTCGCCCGAGTCGCCGCCGCGCAGCAGGGCGGCCAGCGCGGCGTCCGCGGAGTCCAGCTCGGGCTGGGGGGCGTCGGCGGCGGGAGAGGAGGCGGTCACCTCGCCATGGTACGGAAGGTGCCGGGACGGGGACGAACCGCTACCAGTCGAGCTCGCCGGAGAAGTCCGTGTCGCCGGCGTCGGCGTCGGCGTCGGCGTCGTCCTCCGGTCCGGCGGCCCCGCCGTCCTCGTCGGGCGCGCCCGCCGTGTCCGGCCCGTCCTCGTCGGCCAGCGCGAGCCCCGCCGCGGCGGGGCCGGCGACCGGCGCCACGGACACCTCCGGCGGGCGCTCCCGCGGTGGGCTGGGCTCGGCGTCGTGCGCGGTGTCCAGCGGCTGCGTCGTCTCGGACTCGGCGTGCGCGGGCTGCACGCGGTGACCGAGGTCGCAGCGCCCGTCCTCGCCCACCGGCACCACCTCGCCGCACAGCGGGCAGGCCAGCGTGCCGGGACCGGCGGGCGCGCCGGCCGCGGTGACGCGCGCGTTCTTGCGCCGCAGCGGCATGGGTCCTCCTGGTCGTCCAGGCCGTCCGTCGGCGGCCTCGCGCGGGCGGGCCGCCTGTCGCCGACACCCTACACTCGCGCCGTGCCGCCGATCCTGTACTCCGCCGACGTGGTGTGCCCGATGAGCGGGCCGCCCCTGGCGCAGGGCGGCGTCCTGGTGGACGGCGACCGCGTCGCCGCGGTCGGACCGTCGGCGTCGCTGCGCGGCGACGCCGCCCGGGAGCACCGCATCCCGGGGGTGCTGCTGCCGGGCATGGTCAACGCCCACAGCCACCTGGAGTACGCCGACGCCGCCGAGCTGGCGCGACCGTGCCCGTTCGTGCAGTGGGTGCTGGACCTGGGCCGGCTGGTCCAGGGCTGGGACGCCGACCGCTGGTCGCGCTCGGCGCACCGCGGGGCGCAGGCGACGCTGCGCGGCGGCGCCACGGCGGTGTGCGACATCGTCACCAAGGGCCCGGCCGTGCCCGCGGCCGGCACGCTCGGGCTGGGCGGGCTGTCGTGGGTGGAGCTGGCGTTCGTCGACTGGGAGCACCACGACGACGTCCTGGCCAAGCTGCGCGCCGCGCTGGAGCTGCCCGCGCACGGCCGCGTGGTGGGGCTGGCGCCGCACGCGCCGTACTCCGTGGGCACCGGGGTGCTGCAGGCCGTCGCGGCGCTGGCGCGCGAGCGCGGCGTGCCGCTGCACACCCACGCCGCCGAGACGCGCGAGGAGGTCGAGGCGCTGCGCCAGGGGACCGGTCCGCTGGCGCAGCTGGCGCGGGGTCGCGGCATGGACTTCGAGTGGCTGGACGGCGGGACCGGCCTGTCGCCGGTGCGCTACCTGGACGCCTGCGGCGCCCTGTTTCCCGGCGCCAGCGTGGCCCACGGCGTGTGGGTCGACGGCGAGGAGGCCGCCCTGCTGGCCGAGCGCGGCGCGGCCGTGGTGCTGTGCCCGCGCTCCAACGCGCTGCTGTCGGCCGGGGACGCGCCGCTGGAGCGCTACGCCGAGGCGGGCACGGCGCTGGCGCTGGGCACCGACAGCGCGGCCTCCTGCCCCGACCTGGACGTGCTCGGCGAGGCGCACGCATGGGTGGAGCTGGCCCGCCGCCGGGGGCTGGACGCGTGGCCGGCCGACGGCGGGCCGCGCGAGCTGGCCGAGCAGGCCATCCGGCTGGCGACCGTGGACGGCGCCGCCGCCATGGGGCTCGGCGCCGCCGCCGGCGTGATCGAGCCGGGCCGCCGCGCGGACCTCGTGGGTGTCGCCGTGGACACGACCGTGGAGGATGTGTGGCGCGACCTCGTCGCCCACGGCCCGGGCCAGGCCGTGTGCACCGTGGTCGCCGGCGTGCGCAAGGCCAGGCGCGAGCCCGGCACCCCGTGGCCCGAGATCGACCGACAGGAGTGGCGAGCATGAGCCCCGACCTTCCCGACCCGCGCCCCGGGCCGCAGAAGCAGGCCGCGCTGGTGCAGGCGATGTTCGACCGCGTGGCGCCGCGCTACGACCTGGCGAACACGCTGCTGTCCCTGGGGCAGGACCGGCACTGGCGCCGGGTCGCCGCCCGGGCCGCCGAGGTGGGCCCGGAGGACGTGGTCGCCGACGTCGCCGCCGGCACGGGCGCGCTGTCGCGGGAGCTCCAGGCGCACGGCGCCCGCGTCGTCGCGCTGGACTTCAGCCTGAACATGCTGCGCGCCGGCGCCACTCGTGACGACACCGCCGACCGGATCGCGTGGGTCAACGGGGACGGCATGCGCCTGCCCCTGCCGGACGCCGGCGTGGACGCGGTCACCATCGGCTTCGGCTTGCGCAACCTGCCCGACCCCCAGGCCGGCCTGGCCGAGTTCGCGCGCGTGGTCCGCCCGGGCGGGCGCCTGGTGGTGCTGGAGTTCAGCCATCCGGTGTGGCCGCCGCTGCGCGCCGTCTACACGCGCTACCTGGTCGGGGCGCTGCCGCACGCGGCCAAGCTGGTCACCAGCGATCCGGCGGCCTACCGCTACCTGGCGGAGAGCATCCAGGAGTGGCCGGGCCAGGCCGAGCTCGCGGAGCTGATCGCCAAGGCGGGTTGGACCGGCGTGCGCTGGAAGAACCTCACCGGGGGCATCGTCGCGGTGCACCAGGCCGTTCGGCCCTGACGCCGTGGACGACCACGCGGACGCACCGGGCGCACGCGAGATGCCCGCGGTGCCGCCGGTGACCGACCCGGCGGTGCTGGAGGAGGTGCGCGCGCGGCGCGACGAGGTGCCGTGGCGCGGCGCCGACGCGTTCGGCGCGGCGCTGGTCTACCTGCTCGGCGGCGCGCTGCTCGGCGTGGCGCTGGCGACGGTGGGGCTGCTGGATCCCGGGTCCGCGCCGCCGCCGCTGCTGGACAGCCTGCTGCTGCTCGGCGCGTGCGCCGGCTGGCTGGCGGTGGTGCGGGCCCCGAGCGCCGTCCGCCGGCTGGCGGGCCCGCGCGAGCCGGGCCGGCCGGTGCTGCGCGGCGTGCTGCTGGGCGTGCTCGTCGGCGTGGTGTGGCCGTTCGCCGACACCGCGCTGTACGAGCTGCTCACGCTCGCGGGCGTGGAGTTCCCGCCGATCCAGGAGCACATCCGGGAGTGGCTGGACGAGCCGGCCACGCGCGCATGGGTCGCCGTGGACATCGTGCTGGTCACGCCGCTGGCGGAGGAGGCGCTCTTTCGCGGCCTGCTGTTCCAGGGCCTGGTCCGCCGCTGGGGCGTGCGCGCCGCCGCCGTCGGTTCCGCGCTGCTGTTCGGCCTGGCGCACGTGGAGTCGCTGGGCGCCGACAGCGTGTTCATGGTCGCCTCGACCATGCTGTTCGGTGTCGCGGCGGCGTGGCTGCTGTGGCGCTACGGGACGCTGCTCGCGCCGGTCGCGGCGCACGTGGCCACCAACGCCATTGCGACAGCGGGTCTGCTCGCGTCCTAGGATCACCCCGCGGCCGCCGGGAGTTGGCGGCTCGCGACACAGGCTCGTACACTCGGGCACGCCCCTTGTGAAAGCTTTCACAAGACACCCCGCCCGCCCGCTTCCTCCCCGCGCGAAGGAGTGCGCACCGTGGCCGCCGCAGAGACGCCGAGCACCGCCGGGCCCGTCCCGGCGCCCGCCGGCGTGCCCGTGACCAGCGCCGACGCCGTGGTGGTCGGCGCGGGCCCCGCGGGCTCGGCCGCCGCCGCGCTGCTGGCCCAGGCCGGCCACGACGTGGTGCTCATCGACAAGGAGCGGTTCCCCCGCGACAAGGTCTGCGGCGACGGCCTGACGCCGCGCGCCGTGAAGGCGCTGCGCATGCTGGGCCTGCGCGACGAGGCGGAGGGCCGCGCGCCGGGGTGGCACCGCCAGACCGGCCTGCGCATGTACGGCGGCGGCGTGGTGCTGGAGCTGCCCTGGCCGCAGCTGCAGGACTACCCGGGTCACTCCGTCACCGCGACCCGCGCGCTGTTCGACCACACCCTGGCGCGCAACGCCGTGAAGCAGGGCGCCCAACTGTGGGAGGGCACGGAGGTCACCGGGCCCCGCTGGCGCGACGCGTCGCACAGCCGCGTGAGCGGCGTGCGCTGGCGGCGCAAGGACGACGACGGCGAGGTGGTCGCCGAGGGCGAGGTGCACGCGCCCATCGTGCTGGCCTGCGACGGCGGGTCCAGCCGCTTCGCGGTGTCCATGGGGCTGCACCGCATCGAGTCGCGCCCCATGGGCGTGGCCGTGCGCGCCTACTACCGCCACGCGCGCGCGGACCTGGACGTCATGGAGGGTTTCCTGGAGCTGTACCGCGGCAACGAGCTGCTGCCGGGCTACGGCTGGATCTTCCCGCTCGACGACGCCCAAGAAGGCACCTTGCTGAACGTCGGCTGGGGCCTGCTGAACACTTCCGAGCACTTCCGCTCCACCAACTACCGCAGGACCCTGGACGAGTGGGTCGGCGGCTTCCCGCCGGAGTGGGGGATCAGCAAGGACACCATGGTGGGCCGTCCCGCGAGCGCGGGCCTGCCCATGGGCCACAACCGCAAGCCGCCGGTCTACAAGGGCGCGCTGCTGGTCGGCGACGCGGCCGGCATGGTCAACCCCTTCAACGGCGAGGGCATCAGCTACGCCATCGAGGCGGGCGCGTTCGCCGCCGAGGCCGCGGACGCCGCGCTGCGCCGCCGCGGCGACGCGCCGCTGGCCGCCTACGAGCGCCGCGTGGCGCAGGAGTGGGGCGGGTACTACACGCTGGGCCGCATGTTCGTGCGGCTCATCGGGCACCCGGAGATCATGCGCTTCTGCACGGTCCACGGGATGCCGCGCCGCACGGTCATGCAGTTCGTGTTCCGGCTCATGGCCCACCTGGTCAACCGCGACAGCGAGGACGCCACCGACCGGGTGATCAACGGGCTGTCGAGGATGGTGCCCGCCGCATGACGCGCATCGAGGTTTGTCGCCGCACGAGGGGCCGCCCTAGGCTCCTGCCGACGCCTTGCGCCGTGCCCCCGCGTCCACACCGACCAGGGAGCGTCCGCCGTGCTCGCTGAGTACCTGCCCATCGTCGTGCTGTTCGCCATCGCGGCGGGCTTCGTGGTGCTGTCCGTGGTGGTGTCCAGCCGCCTCGGCCCCAGCAACCCCAACCCGGTGAAGCAGGCGGCCTACGAGTCGGGCATCCTGCCCGAGCCGGAGACGAACGTGCGCGCCAGCCGCTTCCCGGTGAAGTTCTACCTGGTGGCCATGCTGTTCATCGTCTTCGACGTCGAGGCGGTGTTCTTCTTCCCGTTCGCCACGGTGGTCCGCGACCTCGGCTGGTACGGGCTGGGCGCGATGGCGATCTTCGTCGCGCTGCTGTTCGAGAGCTACTACTACGTCCTGCGCCGCGGAGGCCTGGAATGGGACTAGAGACCCGGCTGCCCGACGGCATCCTGCTCACCTCGGTCGAGAAGTTCCTCGGCTGGGGCCGGGCCGGCTCGCTGTGGCCGGCGACGTTCGGCCTGGCCTGCTGCGCCATCGAGATGATGGCCACGGGCGCCGCGCACTACGACCTCGCGCGCTTCGGCATGGAGGTGTTCCGCGCCTCGCCGCGCCAGGCCGACCTCATGATCGTGGCGGGCCGCGTGAGCCAGAAGATGGCGCCGATCGTGCGCAACCTCTACGACCAGATGCCGGAGCCCAAGTGGGCGATCGCCATGGGCGTGTGCGCCAGCTCCGGCGGCATGTTCAACAACTACGCCGTCGTGCAGGGCGTGGACCACATCATCCCCGTGGACATGTACGTGCCGGGCTGCCCGCCGCGCCCGGAGATGCTGATGGACGGCATCCTCAAGCTGCACGAGAAGATCCGCGACGAGCAGCTGGTCCCGCGTCCGCGCAAGGGCGAGTCGATGGAGGACTTCCGGCGCCGCACCGGCTGGCAGGGCCCGCGCCCGGAGGACGTCGCCGGCTCGCCGGACATCGCCCAGCCGGGCCAGCGCCACGACCTGCACCAGGTCCTGGGCGCGCGCGACGCCGCCGGCCGGCCGGGAGGGCGGTCATGACCGACAACCCGCGCATGCAGGTCCCGGACGTCACGGCCCAGGAGCGCATCAACCAGATCGAGGCGTCGGTCGCCATTCAGCTCGACGGCAAGCTGGCGGCGGTGCGCGACCGCATCGCGGGCGCGTTCCCGTCCTGCGAGTTCTCCGGTTTCCGCGGCGAGCTCACCGTCACGGCCCCGCCAGACGTGCTGGTGGACCTGCTGACGTTCTGCAAGACCGACCCGGACCTGTCCTGCGAGCTGCTGAGCGACGTCACGGGCGTGCACTGGCCCGGCGGTGTGCACGAGCACCAGGGCCAGGAGACCACCGGCTGGCCCACCTACACGATCGAGCAGGCCGGGCGCATCGACGTCCTGTACATCCTGCGGTCGGTGAGCCGGAACCACTGGTTCCGCGTGAAGGTGTCACTGCCGGACGAGCACGCGGCCGTGCCCAGCGCCGTGCCGGTGTACCGCTCGGCGAACGTGCTGGAGCGCGAGGTCTTCGACCTCATGGGCGTGCGCTTCGAGGGCCACCCGCGCCTGGAGCGGCTGTTCATGCCGGAGGACTGGGAGGGCCATCCGCTGCGCAAGGACTACCCGCTGGGGGGCGTGGAGGTCCAGTACAAGGGCGCGACCGTGCCTCCGCCGAGCGAGCGCCAGTACTAGGGGTCGATCATGAGCGAGATCACCGAGCAGAGGCGCGACCTGGCCGCCGTCCCCGAGTTCACCGTCGTGGGCGCGGACTGGCAGGAGCTGCCGGACGCCGTCGAAGACGACGAGATGATCATCAACATGGGGCCGCAGCACCCGTCGACCCACGGGGTGCTGCGCCTGGTGCTGCGCCTGGACGGCGAGGAGGTGCTGGACTGCCAGCCGGTCATCGGCTACCTGCACACCGGCATCGAGAAGAACCTCGAGTACCGCCCCTGGACGCAGGGCGTCACGTTCGTGACGCGCATGGACTACCTGGCGCCGCTGTTCAACGAGCTGGCGTACTGCCTGGCCGTGGAGCGCCTGCTGGGCATCTCCGACCAGGTGCCGGAGCGCGCCCAGGCGATCCGCGTGATCATGACGGAGCTCAACCGCGTCTCCAGCCACCTGGTCGGCCTGGCCACCACCGGCATGGAGCTCGGCGCCATCTCCGCGATGCTGTACGGCTTCCGCGAGCGCGAGTACATCCTCGACATCTTCGAGTTCGTCACCGGCCTGCGCATGAACCACGCCTACATCCGCCCGGGCGGCGTGGTGGTGGACGTGCCGGACGGGTTCGAGCAGCGCACGCGCGAGGTCATCGCCCTGCTGCGCACGCGCCTGGGGGAGCTGCACGACCTGCTCACCCAGAACCCCATCTGGATCGAGCGCAACTCCGGCATCGGCGTGCTCACCCCGGAGCAGTGCTTCGACTACGGCATCACCGGCCCGGTGCTGCGCAGCGCCGGCGTCGCGCACGACCTGCGCAAGACGCAGCCCTACTGCGGCATCGACTCCTACGACTTCGACGTGGTGACCCACACCGACGGCGACTGCTACGCGCGCTACCTGGTGCGCCTGGGCGAGATCGAGCAGAGCCTGCGCATCGTGGAGCAGGCGCTGGACCGCCTGCCCGGCGGGCCCGTCATGGTGGCCGACAAGAAGATCGCCTGGCCGGCGCAGCTGGCCCTGGGGCCGGACGGGCTCGGCAACGCCAAGGAGCACATCTCCAAGATCATGGGCCAGTCCATGGAGGCGCTGATCCACCACTTCAAGCTGGTGACGGAGGGCTTCGTGGTGCCGCAGGGCAGCGCGTACGCGGCCGTCGAGTCGCCGCGGGGCGAGCTCGCCGCGCACGTCACGTCCGACGGCACCAACAAGCCCTACCGCGTGCACCTGCGCGACCCCAGCTTCGTGCACATCGGCGCCCTGCCGGCCCTGGCCGGCGGCCTGTACGTCGCGGACATCATCGCCGCCGTGGCCAGCATGGACCCCGTGATGGGCGGGGTGGACCGCTGAGCCGCCCACGCGCACTCCCCGAACCCCGAACGACCTGGAGCAGCCAGACGTGATCTCGCCAGAGCTGAAGGACGCGGCACAGCAGCTGGTCGACCGGTACCCGGTCGGCCGCTCCGCGCTGCTGCCGCTGCTGCACCTGGTGCAGAGCGAGGAGGGCCACGTGTCCGCGGAGGGCGTCGCCTTCTGCGCGCAGACGCTCGGGCTCACCAAGGCGGAGGTCGCGGCGGTGGCGACCTTCTACACCATGTACAA